>CAZBBZ010000163.1:762-6494 GCA_964489925.1 uncultured Rhodobacterales bacterium | reverse complement strand
TTATCGAGCAGGTTCTTAACCGCTTCTTCCAGCAAGGTTTCATCGCCTGAAAACGCAACGGCCCGATCAGGCGCACTGTAGTTAAAGCGCAGGTTTTCCGCGCGCATTTTGCCGGTGTATTCGCCTGCGATGTCACCAATCAGAGTTTCCAGATCAAAAAGCGTCGCGGTGGTGGCCATGTCGCTGCCTTGTGCGCGTTCATAGGTCAGCAGTTTTTGCGCCAGATCGCTGGTTTTACGCGCGGCGATCAACAGCTCGGCAGAGCGGGTTTTCATGTCTTCAAAGCTGCGCGCATTTACCACCGCTTCGGACATCGACGTAACGCCCGCAATGGGGTTGCGCAGTTGATGGGCGGCGTTGGAAATGAACTCGTCTTTGGCTTTCAGGGACGACGACACTTGGCCCAGCAGCCCGTTGACGGTTTGCACAATGCCCGCGGCTTCGACCGGGACAGCGCGGCGGATCGGGTCCAGATCATCGCTGGAACGCCGCCCGATGGCGTCTTCCAACTCATTGAGCGGGCGCAGGCCGAAACGCACCCCAAACCAGATCACCAAGGCCACGGTTGCCACCAGCGAAGCGATGATCGCGAAGGTGCGCCAAAACAGCTCGCTTGCCGCATCAGAGCGCAAGGCCACGTCTTGCCAAACCGTAAAGGTGAACGGGCCGGTGAGTGCGTCGATTTGCATGACATCCGTAAAGCGCAAGACCCGTACGGGGCGGTTTAGATGGCTGCCTTCAAAGAAGGTCAGATCTTGCGTGCGCGGGGCGCCGATGGGCACGGGGGGCGTGGCGTAGCCGGTGACAAAAACCCCGTCTGGTGCATAGACGTGGTAAAACACTTGACCACCGGATGCATCGCGCAACAAGGCATCGGTGGCAGGGCTTAGCGCATCCCCGCCGGACAGGGCGACATCGCGTGACACGGCCAAAAGGGATGACAAAAGCGAGCGGTCAAAGCGTTCGGTGGCCCGGCTTTTTGCGTCGTAAACAGCCAAGGTTCCCACAATGGCGGCGATGATAAGCAGGGGCAGCAAAATGATAATCACGAGGCGCGCGCGCAGGGAAAGGTTCATGGGGTGGCCACCCGTAGCTCATAGCCCACACCGCGATGCACGCGCACGTCCAAGCCCAATGGTTTAAGGCGTTTGCGCAAACGCGAGATATGGACCTCTACCACCGTTTCTTCGACATCGCTGCCCGCGCCATAAAGCGCGTCGAGTAATTGCGTTTTTGACAGGATGCGCCCCGAAGCCTCGATCAGGGTTTCAAAGATCGCCAGTTCGCGACGCGGCAAGGTCAGCCGCCCTGTGGGGCCTTCAAGCACGCGGGCTTGTGGATCAAAAGTCACCTCCCCAAGCGCGATTGGCTTGGCCATAGGCACATCGCGACGACGGGCAAGAGCGCGCACGCGGGCTTCGAGTTCGGCCATTTCAAAGGGCTTTATCAGATAGTCATCCGCCCCCGCATCCAGCCCGGCAATCCGGTCATTGGTGGTATCGCGCGCGGTCAGCATCAACACCGGGCGGTTATCCCCGCGGGCGCGCAGGCGCTTGACCAGATCAAGACCGCTGAGGCCCGGCAAATTTACATCCAGAATAATCAGATCGGCAGGTTCATCGCGCAAATAAGCATCAGCGGCCAAACCATCGTCCAAAATATCAACCCCATGACCAGAATCCTGCAACACGTAAGAAATGCCTTTGGCCACGCTTTCGTTATCTTCGACAATGACGATGCGCATTTGGGTCCTCGCCTTCGTGAAAGGTTGATGCAAGCTTGGGCGCGCAGAGTATTGGCACAGACGGGTATGGACAACCTGTTGATTCGAACAACAGACCAAAAATGGTCAACTTCCTGGGAGGAAAACATGTCCCTTAAATCAATCACACGGCGCGCCGCGATTGGTGCGGCCGTTGCAGCAAGTGCAACATTCACAGCGACCGCGTCTTTTGCGGGCGGCCACGGCATCGATTTGGCTGGTAAAACAGTGGAATGGATCATCCCGTTTTCTGAAACTGGTGGCTCGGCGAAATGGGCGAATTTCTATGCGCCGCTTTTGTCCGAGGCTTTGCCCGGTCAGCCAACGGTTGTCGTTAAATTCATGCCCGGTGCGGGTTCCACCAAAGGCGCGAATTTTTTCCAACAGCAAAGCTATGATGATGGCACGCTGATCTTTGGCTCATCCGGGTCCACGCAGTTCCCCTATCTGCTGGGCGATCCGCGCGTGAAATATGAGTATAGCGACTGGAACGTTGTTCTGGCCTCTGGCACCGGTGGCGTGGCATACCTGCCCCCGGCGATGGCTGAAAAAGTAGCTTCGGGCGGCGTTGCTGCGATTGCAGGCGAAGACTTCATCTATGGCTCGCAAGGCGCGACACGTCTTGACCTTGTGCCACTGCTGGCATGGGAAATGCTGGGCATGAACGTAGAGCCTGTCTTTGGCATCAAAGGGCGCGGTGACGGGCGTTTGATGTTTGAGCGCGGCGAAGCGAATGTGGATTACCAAACCTCTAGCTCTTACCTAAAAGGCGTGGTGCCATTGGTTGAAGCTGGCACGGCTGCACCTTGGTTCAGCTTTGGCGCTTTGGATGCGGATGGCAACATCGTGCGTGACCCGACCTTCCCTGACATGCCGACCTTCAAAGAGGTTTGCGAGGCAACTGAAGGGTGCGCAACCTCTGGTGAAAAATGGGACGCTTGGAAGGCCTTTTTCATTGCGGGTTTCCCGGCCCAAAAAATGGTGTTCTTGCCAGCAGGGGCATCAGCTGACGCGATTGCGACATACACGGCTGCCTTTGAAGCGGTGAAAGCGCGCGCGGACTTTGGTGAAATTTCTGCGGCGCGTTTGGGCAAGTATCCACAGATGACAGGCGCCGAGGCGAAGGTCGCACTTGCAAGCGGAACCAATGTTGCGGACAGCGCCAAAGGGTTCGTCGTGAACTGGCTGAAAGAGCGTTACGGCGTAACGCTAGAGCAGTAAGCGCAAACGCGATGTGATACGCGCCCGCCTTTCTGACCAGAGGGGCGGGCGTTTTTATTGAAAGGCCCCTTGCATGGATATGTTCGCCACTGCCCTGCCCGCGCTGAATGATGCGGCAGCACTGATCACTGGCATTTACACGGTTGATGTTTGGCTCTTGGGGCCGATGTCGCTGCCCTTGGTGCCGCTCTATCTGATTTTGGGCGTGGTGATGGGCTTGGCCATTGGCGTGCTGCCCGGGCTTGGCGGTATTGCGGGCCTGTCGCTGTTGCTTCCGTTTATGTTTGGCATGGACCCGGTGTTGGGTCTGGCGCTGATGGTGGGGATGGTCGCCGTTGTGCCGACCTCTGACACATTTGCGAGCGTGTTGATGGGGATACCGGGATCAAGCGCGAGCCAGGCCACGGTGCTGGATGGCTTTCCCATGGCCAAGAAAGGTCAGGCGGCGCGCGCGCTGTCAGCGGCTTTTGCGTCATCCCTGTTTGGAGGGCTTTTGGGGGCGGCGTTTTTGACCGTGTTTATCCTAGTTGCACGCCCGATTGTGCTGCTGTTCAAGACGCCAGAGCTGTTGATGATTACGCTGTTTGGTCTGTCGATGGTGGCAGTTTTAGCAGGTCGCGTGGCGATCAAGGGCTTGGTGGCGGCAGGGCTTGGCATGTTGATAGGCACCATTGGCGAAGGCCCCGCGGAAGGCGTATTTCGCATTGTCCCCGAAGATTGGGGCTACAATGATTTAGGCACTTGGCAGTTTGCGACCTACCAGTATTTCGGCGACGGGCTAAAGCTGGTGATCGTGGGGCTTGGCATATTCGCGATCCCTGAAATCATCGCGCTGTTGCGCCAAGACAAAGCGATTAGCGACCGCGCGCCTTTGGGCGGGGGGTGGCTGCTTGGTGTTAAGGATTGGTGGGCGAATATCTGGCTGTCGATCCGTTGTTCGCTGATCGGGGTCACGGTCGGGGTGATCCCCGGCTTGGGCGGGTCGGTCGTGGATTGGATCGCTTACGGGCATACGGTGCAGACGGCAAAGGACAAATCGCAATTTGGATCGGGTGACATTCGCGGCGTGATCGGCCCGGAAAGTTCGAACAACGCGAAGGAAGGCGGCGGGCTGGTGCCAACGCTGCTGTTCGGTATTCCCGGCTCTGGGTCCATGGCGATCTTTATTGGGGCGGTGGCGCTTTTGGGCGGTGGCTCGATTGAAGCCGGACCGTCCATGTTAAAGAACAACCTTGATTACACTTACGCGATTGTTTGGCTGCTGGCGCTGGCCAATGTGGTCGGCACGCTGATCTGCATTGCAGCCTCTGGCGGGATTGCCAAGCTGACTTCGATCCGCTTTGCGCTGCTCGCTCCGTTTTTGTTCATGATCATCAGCTTTGCCGCCTTCCAGTCGCGCCAAGATATTTTTGATCTGGTGGCGCTGTTTGGCATTGGCTTGCTGGGCATTATGATGCGGCGCTTTGACTGGTCGCGCCCGGCGTTTCTGATCGGCTTTGTGCTGTCGACCCCGGCGGAAAACTTCGCCAACCAAGCGATCCAGATTGGTGCGTCGCGGTTCCGCAAAGGCATGAGCGAAGGGTTTGAGTATATCTTTTCCAACATCGTGATCGTGCTGATTGTGATTACCGTGATTTCGGTGGTGGTGGGCTTGCGCCAAGCCAAAACGATCATGGCCGAAGGCGCGGTTGAATCTGGCAAGAAACGCGCGCCGCTGGTGTTTATGCTGGCGATTTTGGGCTATCTGGCCTTCGCGTTTTTTGATGCAGCAACCCTGCCTGATTATGCCTCTACCGACCGGGCGTTTCCGCGCTTTGTGGCGGGCGTGTCGCTGGTGGGCGCGCTGATCTTGCTGGTGCAGATGATGCTGCGCCAAGAAACCCACGCGCTGTTTGCGGACCGGGAACCACAGGATGCGGCGGTGAACGCCTATGGGCTCTGGCCAACTTTGGCGTGGTTCGCAGGTCTGTTGATCGCAACATCGCTGGTTGGATTTATTCTGGCACTTGCTGCGTTCTTGATGCTGTTCATCCGGTTTCGTGCGGGCAAATCTTGGGCCTATGCTTTGGCTTATACCGCTGCGGGCGTGGCGTTTATCTGTGGCATGGCATGGCTGTTGGGGCGGAAATTCCCGCCCGGCCTGTTGCAAGGCTATGCAGATTTGCCTTGGCCGTTAACGTGATGGGGCGCGCGCGATGAAAGTTCATATTCTCGACGATTGGTTTGACACGCTGCGGGGGTTGCCTTGCTTTGCAAAACTGGCCGGGCATGAGGTGACGGTCTGGACGGATCACGAACCGGACCCCGTCAAGCTGGCGGCCCGCGTTGCCGATGCGGAATGTCTGGTGCTGTTTCGCGAGCGCACCAAAATTGGGGCTGACCTGCTGGAGCGATTGCCGCATTTGAAACTGATCTCGCAACGCTCGGTCTATCCCCATGTGGATGTTGACGCCTGTTCCGCCAATAAGGTGATGCTGTGTTCCAACATGCATAGTGACACGCCGTCCTATGCGGCGGCGGAAATGACCTTGGCGCTGATCCTTGCGAGCTATCGCCAAATCCCGCAACAGGCCGCAAGCCTGCGTGCCGGCGACTGGCAGATGGGTGTGGGTCGCACGTTGCGTGGGCGGACGCTGGGGCTTTACGGCTATGGGCGGATCGCAGGCGCGGTTGCGGGCTATGCGCAAGCTTTGGGGATGAAGGTGCAGTGGTGGGCGTCCGAGGCGGGTCGCGCGCGGGCCTTGGCGGA
>CAZBBZ010000163.1:0-752 GCA_964489925.1 uncultured Rhodobacterales bacterium | reverse complement strand
GCGGATGGGGCGCATGTGGCTGACAGTCGCGAGGCGTTCTTTGCCACCAGCGATGTGGTGTCGTTGCATGTGCGGCTTAAGCCTGAAACGCGAGGGATCATTGGTGCCGCTGATCTCGCGGCAATGGCGGATCGCGCCTTGCTGGTGAACACTTCGCGCTCTGGCCTGATTAGTCCGGGGGTGTTGGAAGCCGAAATTGCGCGAGGGCGGATTTTTGCGGCGGTAGATGTATTTGATTTTGAACCGATGGTGGATCAGACGAACATTCTGGCGACCCATGAAAACGTGCTGGCAACGCCGCATATCGGCTATGTGACCGAGGATGAGTTTGACCTGCAATTTTCGGATATTTTCGATCAGGTAAACGCATTTGCGCAAGGCGCGCCTATCCATGTGATCAATGGGGATGGATTAACGAAGCGTTAATTTGGTGCCAAAACTTGGCGAAAATGGCGGAAATGAGCGTTTTTTCATTTTTTACCTTGCTTTTTCAAAGGCTTAAACAAATTTCTTAAGAGACACATCCCGTACACAACCTGTACACATCTGGTACAGCACTTTTTGTTAGTTCGTTAACAAACCCTTACCAAATCTATTAACGCCGTGCCGCATTCGCCTTACGGCGAAACCGCTTGTACACATCCCGTACAGCACTTGTTGGAATTTTATTAACAAACCCTTACCAGAATAACCCTTGCCGTGACCGCATTCGCCTGACGGCGAAACCGTTTGTACACATCCCGTACAGCAGT
>CAZBBZ010000162.1:0-6577 GCA_964489925.1 uncultured Rhodobacterales bacterium | reverse complement strand
TGCCATATGGTGGGGCAGGATCAAGAAACATTCAAAGAGAGACGCGATCAGCACGACGCAAACGGTGAAAGGAATATCCGCAATCAAAGAGCCGAACCGCCCTTCGATCATCGTCAGACCCGCAAAAGCAATCACCGTGGTCAGCGTGGCAGAAAACACCGGGGAGGCCATGCGCGCGGCGGCGTTTTCAGCCGCCACCTGCGGCGGCTCACCCAGCGTGCGCGCGCGAAAATCGGCGTGTTCGCCCACAACGATGGCGTCATCCACCACGATACCAAGGCAGATAATCAACCCAAAGAGCGAGATCATATTGATCGTCAGCCCCGCCAGATACATCAAGGCAAGCGCGGCCATCAGAGCCACAGGAATACCCGCCGCCACCCAAAAAGCGGTGCGGAAATTCAGGAACAGGAACAACAGGCCAAGCACAAGCACAAGGCCCAGCGCGCCGTTGGAAAAGAGCAGATTGATACGCTGGGTAATCGCCTCGGCACGGGTGCGGATCAACTCGATTTGCACCCCTTGCGGCAGGGACAATTCCATTTCATCGGCTATGCGCTGCACGGCGGCCTGCATTTCAATCGCATCCCCCAGATCAGAGCGATCCACGCGGATACTGACCGCGGGATAGGTGCCTTTGAAAAACTCGACCCCTTGATCCGAGCCAAGCACCTCGACCTCGCCCACATCCGACACGAGCAGGGTCGAGCCATCCGCGTTTGAGCGCACTTCGATAGTCTCGATATCCTCGACGGCGCGTTTGGCCACGCCCGTGCGCAGGCGCGCGGTACCATCAGCCACATCCCCTGCGGGGTCGGCTTCGGCTTCGGCACCGATTGCGTCGGCAACTTCAGAGAGACTGACATCATGGCGGATCAAGTTGGCTTCAGGCACGGATACGCGCACTTCGGGATTTGGCACGCCGCGAATGGACGTGCGCGTGATGCCTTCGCGAAACAGGCGCGCGACCAATTCATCGGCAAAGCGGCCCAGTTGATCCCGCCCGACGGGGCCGGAAATCACCACATCCGTCACCCGGTCCCGCCATGCGCCACGACGCACGGTCGGCTCATCGGCGTTTTCGGGCAGATTGGTCACGCTTTCGACCGCTTCTTTTACATCATTGGCGGCGCGCGCCATGTCCCAATCGGGCTCAAATTCGAGCCGAATACGCGCCGACCCTTCGCTGGCAACCGAATGGGAGCTTTCCACGCCTTCCACCGCCAAAACCACAGGTTCCAAAACGCTGATAATCGCGCCGTCCACATCTTCGGGACCAGCGCCCGTCCAGCGCACGTTCACATTGACGCTGTCAAAGACGATGTCGGGAAAAAACTGCGTGCGCAGCTGACTGGCAGCGAGCAATCCGGCCACCACCGAAATCACCATCAGCAAATTGGCGATGGTCTTGTGGCGCACGAAATACCCGAGGATCGAGTTCGCGCGATTGCGGGCGGCTGTTGGTAGGGCCATGGTTTATCCCCCGATCCGAGACTGCAGGCGCTTCACCACATCTGCCGGGACAGAACCGCTGCGCAGCATCCCCAACATTCTTTCCTTGGCCTCAGCGGGCATGCGTGTGTTGCCTTCGACAAAGGCGATCATTTTGGCCTGCATGTCGCTGTCCAGCTTCACAAGATCCGCGTTTTCACCAGCGGCAGGCGCATCGCTCGCCGCTTGATTGCCCGCTTGATTACCCCCTTGATTTCCGCCGCGATTGCCACCGCCGCCCATGCGGGCTTCGAGCCGCTCTACAGTTGCAAGTGGGACGTCTTTTTTGTTGAGATTGGCGATGATGCGCGTCTTGGCGTCGGCAGGAATATAAGCGTTCCCTTCCACCGCCGCGATCAATTTGGCGCGGCGCGCGTCGTCAAGTTGCACGGTTTTCTGTTCTTCGATTTCCGCGTTCGGCAGCACCGGCTTCACTTTGATCCCTGCCCCAAGTTGGGGTTGGCGGCGTGTGACATAAAGCCGTCCGTCAGGCACATCCTTCAAAATCACCGTGTCATCTTGGCGGCGCAATAGCGTAGCGTTCAGCACCTCTAGGCGGTCTTCATCCCCAATAAGCAGCACCTCGCCCGTGGCAGAAATCGCCGTTGCAGGCACGACGGCCACATTATCAATCGCAGGTTCGGTCAACTCGACGCGCATGAAATCGCCGGAATAAAGAAAGCCCGCGCTTTCAGGATCAATGCGCGCATAGATCACACGCCCCGATTGACCGTCGCCCACTTCGGCCCCTGCCCGATCCACAGTTGCCTTGACCGTAAGCGGGGTGCCCGCCAGATCAAGGGTTGCGGTCGCGGTGACGGGTTTAACTTGGCCGCGCGCATCCAAGATGCGGGAAAATTCGTCATTGGACACGCGAAAGCCGACTTCCAGCGCAGTACGATCAATCAGACGGCCAAGCTGTTCGTTCAGGCTGACAAGCCGTCCTTCGACCGCGTTTACTTCGGCGACAATCGCATCAAAGGGCGCGACAAACACAGTTTCAGCCAGCTTACGTTCGGCTTCGGCCAGCGCGATTTCTTGGCGTTCCACCCCAATCTCAGCGCGCAAAATCCGCGCGGCGGCTTGGGCCAAGGATTGCTCGCGGGTCAGCACGGTTTGGGATGCGGATGAAGAAGCAAGAGCCGCATTTTCAACGGCAGCTTCGGAGCCCAACCCGCGTTCGCGCAAGCTGGTTTGGCGTCCAAGGGTGACCACCCGCAAATCGCGTTGTTCTGTGGCGGCTTTCAAATCCCCTTCGGCCAAAGCCAAAGCCGCGCGCGCTTCGATCAGCTCGGCGCCAGCTTCTTTCACTTGGGTTTGGGTCAGCGCAAGATCTGCCTTGGCTTGGGTTGGATCGATCCGGTAAAGTACCGTGCCAGCTTTGATCTGGCCC
Source organism: uncultured Rhodobacterales bacterium (assembly GCA_964489925.1). Taxonomy (GTDB): domain Bacteria; phylum Pseudomonadota; class Alphaproteobacteria; order Rhodobacterales; family Rhodobacteraceae; genus CAYLLD01. The sequence continues at coordinate 3,693 of CAZBBZ010000162.1, read as the reverse complement.
CCGTCGCGGAACTGATCTGCCAGCTCGACAATTTGCCCGCCCGCTGTGGCGCGCAATTCCAGCTCGCGCCAACTGGCAACTTCTCCAAAAGCGACAATGCGCGGGGTGACGCGGCCCAGCTTGAAGGGTTCGACATTGACCGAAAACACCCGCTCGCGTGGCGGGCGCGTGCGTTCTTCACGGTCGCGAATTTCCGCCATGGTGGACATGACATTACCCGCCGCAAAGCCCAAAAGCGCGAGCGTGAGGCCAAGGATGAAAACCCCGGTAAGGGAGCGTGTAAGAAATTTCATTTAGCCAAATCCAATTTGTCTTTTTGACGCCAGTTCAAGAGCTTTTCAGACACCCGCGTTCAGGTGCTATATCGGCCCGACTCAGGCGCCCAATAGCTATTAAACTGTTTCACTTCGAGAAACCGTCGAATTTTATTGCAGTTTTTTCAACGCAAATCGTCGTGACGGCGCAAATTAACGCAGTTGTTCAGGTCTTGCTGCGCTGCAAATGTTCATCAAGCCGGGGCATGATTTCCACGAAATTGCAGGGATGATGGCGGTAATCAAGTTGGTAGGACAGGATTTCGTCCCAGCCGTCTTTGCACGCGCCCGGAGAGCCGGGAAGCGCAAATAGATACGTCCCCCCCGCCACACCACCACAGGCCCGCGATTGCACCGCAGAGGTTTTGATTTTCTGGAAGGAAATCATCGTGAATAGGGTCGAAAACGCGTCGATTTCTTTTTCATAGACATCCCGGTGCGCCTCGACCGTCACGTCGCGCCCGGTTAGACCCGTGCCGCCTGTGGAAATAATCACGTCAATCGCAGGGTCGGCGATCCAGTCGCGCAGCTTCGCAGCAATTTGGGATCGTTCATCCCGGATGATGTCCCGTTCAGTCAGCAAATGACCCGCATCTTTGATCCGCGCTTCCAGCACATCGCCAGATTTGTCTTGGGACAAGCCGCGGGTGTCGGAAACCGTGAGCAAGGCTATGCGAACGGGAATGAAAGCGCGGTCATTGTCAGCAGCGGTCATGAAAGCGTTTCCAGTTTAGCTTGCAGCGACAAAAGATCCGCCCAAGCATCGCGTTTTTGCGCCGGGTTGCGCAAGAGCGCTGTGGGGTGAAGCATGGGCAGCACAGGCAAGTCCCCGTGTTGCGCCCAAGTGCCGCGCATCCGCGTAATGCCCGTGGCCGCCTTTAGCACAGATGTCGTCGCCGCATTGCCCATGGTGACCAGCACGCGGGGCTGCTTTAGCGCGATGTGACGCAGCAAAAACGCATCAAGCATGGCAATTTCATCTGGGGACGGGTCGCGGTTTTGCGGCGGACGCCACGGCAAGGCGTTGGTGATATAAACGGAGGTTTCCGGCGTTTCACCGTCGCGCGACAGATTGATTGCAGCGAGCATTTTATCAAGCAACTGGCCAGAGGCGCCCACAAAGGGCTTGCCCGCGAAATCTTCATCCCGCTCCGGCGCTTCGCCAATAATCATCACATGAGCGTCCCGGTTGCCATCGGCAAACACCGTGTTGCGCGCGCCTTTCTTTAGGCCGCAACCTTCAAAACCCGTCAAAGCGGCTTGCAGATCGTCAAGCGAATGGGCCGCAGCAGCTATGGTTTGGGCCGAAGCAATCGCAGCCGCACTGATTTCTTCGGGCTGGGGCGGTACGTGAATTTGGGGAACAGGGGGAATTGGGGACGGCGTTTGTTCAGGCGAAACTTCCGCAGACGGCTTTGCCTTGGGGGGTTCATCCACAAGATCAAAACGATCAATTGGAACGTCGCCAATCGCTTCGTCCGCGCCAAGTTCGATCTGCCACTCAAGAGCGGCAAGGTCGCACGAAATGTCGTCGGTCATTTTCTAAACCTACCCCATCGATCCAACTTCGCAATCCAACCCAGTGATCCAATAAAACCACGCGCGCCAGTACCAGGACGAACTACGATTGGTTTGACATTCAACACGAATCACCGTGTATTAACTCGATCAATTAACAGATGAGCTTTTGTATAGTTTGACAATAGTTAAAGGGCATTAGGGGACAACAAAATGAAAATATCGAAAATTCTGGTTTGTGCGACGTTTTGTGCAATGTCGTTGACCGCTTGCGGGGGCGGGTCCGCGATCGACGAAGCGGCGGGGCCGTTCTCGGTTGTTTTGCCAGCATTTACCGGGGTTGCGGGCTCATACATTGGGACCGAAACCCTAATCGACAGTTTGGATGCAAGCATCAATTTGGCCGAAGCCGTATCGGACGGAAATTTGTTCGCCGCCATCCCGTCAACCGCGACCGTCACCTATGATGGGATCACCACCACACAAGCACCAAACGGATTATACACAAGCGGCAACCTGACCATGACAGCGGATTTTACCAATTCTTTGGTGACGGGGAGTGTGAGCGATCTGTCCCTCTATGATACGGATGCGAACGGGAATGATGTGCTCGATTTGCTCACCGGCGATTTGACCATGAGCAATGGCGCCATCAACGGCACAAATATGACTGCAGATTTGGATGGCGTATTGGTCGGGGATGAGACCTATACAGTCGATGTTTTGATGGACGGTAACTTTGTTGACAACGGTGGCACAAGCGCCGTTCTTGGCACGGCAAACGGCAATGTGACCACGCAAAGCAGCGGTGCAGTGGCCGCACACACGGGCATATTTGTCGCCAGCCAATAAATCCATAGGTTCCAGACCAACCAAGGGGCGCTCGATTTCGAGCGCCTTTTTTGTGGGGTCGACATGTTGATGCCCGCAGGCCCGCGCAAGACAAATTCGGTTGTATATTGATTGATCACGCGCCCTCTCGCAGATTTCGCATCTTGTTTGCGCGCGTCGCACTGTTATAAGCCCCTGTGAACGAGGGACCAAAGAGGGACCAGGACCAACGTGTTCAGACATCGCCACATCCTTGGCATCGAGCCGCTTTCGCGCGATGATATCGTTACTATTCTTGATTTAGCCGACACCTATGTCGATCAGAACCGCCGCAAGAATAAGCATTCAAATGTGCTGTCGGGGCTGACGCAGATCAATATGTTCTTTGAAAATTCCACCCGCACGCAGTCCAGCTTTGAGCTGGCAGGCAAGCGGCTTGGGGCGGATGTGATGAACATGGCGATGCAGACCTCATCGGTCAAAAAGGGGGAAACCCTGATTGATACCGCGCTTACGCTGAACGCGATGAACCCTGATTTGCTGGTGGTGCGTCACGCCGCCTCTGGTGCGGTGAACTTGCTGTCGGAAAAGGTCAAATGCGCGGTGATAAACGCGGGCGACGGGCGGCATGAGCACCCGACGCAGGCTTTGCTGGATGCGCTTACGATCCGCCGCGCAAAGGGGCGTTTGCAGCGCTTAACCGTCGCGATTTGTGGCGATATCGCCCATTCGCGTGTGGCCCGCTCGAACTTGCTGCTGCTTGGGACGATGGAAAACCGGGTCCGTTTGGTCGGCCCACCGACCTTGATGCCTGCGGGGATCGATAAGCTTGGGGTCGAAGTTTATGAAGACATGGCCAAGGGGCTAAAAGGCGCGGATGTGGTGATGATGCTGCGTTTGCAAAAAGAGCGGATGGATGGAGGGTTTATCCCGTCAGAGCGCGAGTATTACCACCGCTTTGGTCTTGATAGCGCTGCGCTGGAAGTCGCCGCGCCGGATGCGATTGTGATGCACCCCGGTCCGATGAACC
>CAZBBZ010000161.1:0-6586 GCA_964489925.1 uncultured Rhodobacterales bacterium | reverse complement strand
ACAAACTGATGTTGCAACCCGGCGAAAGCGTCACCTTGTTGCCCGGTATTTGGCATGCGTTTTGGGGCGAAGGTGGTGACGTACTGATCGGCGAAGTGTCCACTGTCAACGACGATAAAACCGACAACTATTTCGAACAACCAATCGCGCGGTTTAGCGATATTGACGAAGACGAGCCGCCCGTGCATCTGCTGGTGTCTGATTACGATAAATGGGGCCAAACATGATACTTTGTTGCGGCGAGGCGCTGATTGATATGGTGCCGATCGAAGGCGGCTTTGCGCCTTTGGCTGGTGGGGCCATTTTTAACACCGCGATTGCGCTGGGTCGTCTTGGCGCGCCTACTGGGTTTTTGTCGGGCATCTCAACGGATCTTTTTGGCGAACAGCTCGAAGCGGTGCTGGCTGAAAGCCAAGTGGATGCGGGCTTGGCGATCCGCTCAAACCGTCCCACGACCCTTGCTTTTGTCAAGCTGACCAAGGGCCATGCACAATACACGTTTTACGATGAAAACTCTGCGGGGCGGATGATCAAGGCGGATGATTTGCCAAGTCTGCCAAGCGCGGTCGAGGCGCTTTATTTTGGCGGCATCTCTCTGTGTGCGGAACCAGCGGCGAATACTTACAAAACGCTATGCCTGCGCGGGGCCGCTGACAATGTGATTATGATCGACCCCAACATTCGCCAAGGGTTTATTTCTGACGAAACCACCTACCGCGCGCGAATTACATCCATGATCGCGGCCAGCGATATCGTAAAGGTTTCCGACGAAGATCTTGATTGGCTCGTCAAAGGCGAGGCAGACCATATGACCAAGCTGGAAAGCTTGCGCGCCACGGGACCGTCTATTGCTCTGCTAACGCGCGGTAGCGAAGGCGCCCGCGCTCTGTTTGGTGATAATCAGACCCTTGAAGTTGCGTCCCAAAAGGTCGCCGTGCGCGACACGGTTGGGGCAGGCGATACATTTAACGCGGGCGTGCTAGCCAGCCTGCGGCAAGCGGGGGTTCTCACCAAAACGGCGCTGCGGGATGTTTCCGCTGACGTAATGCACGATGCGCTCAGTTACGGGGCCAAGGTTGCGGCAGTCACAGTATCACGCGATGGGGCGAATCCGCCTTGGGCGCATGAACTGACGGCCTAGGCAAAAGCGAAGGTCCCACTCAGCACTTGCGCTTTGAACAATTCTTGCCAAATAAAGCACTAGAACGCGGACTTGGGGGAAGTAATGTTCAACGATTGGTTGATGTGGGCGATGATCCTGCCGGGGATGTTGCTTGGCGGTTTTGCGCAGCAACGAGTACGCGGCGCGGTGGCGCAGTTTTCACGGGTCGCACTGTCCACCGGGCTGACTGGTGCACAAGTCGCCCGCCATATCCTTGACCAACGCGGTTTGCATCACGTCGGGGTGGAACCCTCCAAGGGCGTCCTAAGTGATCACTATGATCCCCGCAAAAAGGTGCTACGTCTGTCCGAAACCGTCTATAACGTGCGTTCGGTCGCCGCGGCGGGCATTGCTGCCCATGAAGCGGGTCATGCCATTCAAGATGCGGACGATTATCTGCCGCTAGAGGCACGCAGCTTTATCGTACCACTCGTGCGTATGGGCTCGACCGTGGCGCCCTTGATGTTCTTTGGCGGGCTGATGATGCAAATGCAGCCCATCATGCTGATTGGGGCCGCTCTATTTGGTCTTTCGTCGTTATTTTCGCTGATTACACTTCCCGTCGAATTTGATGCCAGTCGTCGCGCCCTAAAACATCTAGAGCGGTTGAATATCATCCAACATGAAAGCGAAATGTCCGGCGCGCGCAAAGTCCTTGGGGCCGCCGCTTGGACCTATGTTGCAGCTGCGATATCTGCGGTTGGGGCTTGGGGAATGTACCTGCTGATGAGCCGTCGGCGGTAATATTCAAACCCCCGGCAGTTGTCCGCTTTTCGTTTTCTTACAGTCACTCACGAAAAGTTGACCATGCAACTAGTTTTTTGAATCTATGCTCGCTTGCGAAGGCTGAGTTAAAATCCAATGATTTCAAACAAAAACCTAAATTAGAACAAACAAGTCACAATGTAGCGCCAAACGAGAAAATGTTTCTGTTTTAAGAAAAGTCAAAGTAAACAAAAGCTGCCGCGCACAGTTTAACTTTACGGTATTAAATATATGTTACAACGCAATATGGATAGCATGATGGAGGTGTTGTCTGACCTGAAAAAAAAGGCAGGCAATCAACACAGTTCGGCAGTGATTTGTTCTGCTGAGAAAGGAAATCCGCTGATTTACGCCTCCGAGGATTTTCAAACGCACACCGGCTATCAATTTTCAGAAATCCAAGGCCAAAATCTACGATTTCTTCAGGGCGAAAAAACCGAAGAAGAAGCCGTGGAAAAGTTCAGGCACCATATTGCCAATGCAACGCTGGGCAGTATTGAAATCACCAACTATCGCAAGAGCGGTGAATTATTTCTGCATTTGGTCGAAATTCGCCCGGTCTTTGACCAGAAGGGTGTTTTGAATATGTTTGTGGCGGTTCAACGGAAGCTCGAAAAAGCGACGGCCTAGGAGCCTGCCGTGCCGATCAAAGCGCCTTATTCAACACAATCTCATCGCGAATTTCGATGCCATGACGCCCGATGATTGGCTTATCCAGCGGCAAGCCTTTCAGTTTCTTGGCATTCTCAAACGCACCGGGCAGCATTTGGCGCATTCGATATCCGCGAAGCTGCAAAAACCGCAAAGCAGGCATATTGTCATTGGTGGTTGAAATCCGCACGCTTTCCGCACCTTCATTGCGCGCGCGGGTTTCTAGCGCATCGAGCAGCTGACTTCCCAAACCGCGCCGTTCTTGGATCGAACGCACCGCTAGAATAATCCACCGCAAATTGCCCGGTTTATAGACGACAAAGCCTGTGCGTTCGCCGTTCTCCTCTGCAACCAAAGCCGGGTAATCCGCAAGATCGTGCAAAAAGCCTTGGCTTACCATGCGCGGTCCGCCAATCGGCTCGCTGCGCCCTAGTATCCAGTCCAGATCGTCGGGCAGTGCATCGCGAACATCTGCCATCTGCTTAGCTTTCGTCCATGTCCAGTCCAAGCGCCTTGGCTACGGTAAAGATATCCTTATCGCCGCGCCCACACATGTTCATCACCATCAAATGATCCACTGGCAAATCGCCTGCAATCTTGGCCACATGCGCCAAGGCATGACTTGGCTCTAGCGCAGGGATAATGCCTTCGGTCCGGCAACATAGCTGGAACGCATCTAGCGCTTCTTTGTCGGTGACGGATACATATTCCACCCGACCGATGTCGTTCAGCCAAGCGTGTTCTGGTCCAATGCCGGGGTAATCCAGCCCCGCACTGATCGAATGACCCTCAAGGATCTGGCCATCGTCGTCTTGCAACAAATACGTCCGGTTGCCATGCAGCACACCGGGTCGTCCGCCGTTCAAGGACGCACAATGTTCCATCCGGTCATCAACACCGTGGCCACCAGCTTCGACCCCAATGATGCGCACATCCGTGTCATCAAGAAACGGGTGAAACAGACCCATCGCGTTCGACCCGCCGCCGATACAAGCGACCAAACTATCGGGCAAACGTCCCTCGCGTTCGGTGATCTGCTCTTTGGTTTCCTTACCGATGATCGACTGAAAGTCGCGCACAAGTGCGGGGTAAGGATGAGGTCCGGCCACAGTGCCAATGCAATAAAAGGTCTCGTTCACGTTGGTCACCCAATCGCGCAAGGCTTCGTTCATGGCATCCTTCAGCGTACCGCGACCTGCTGTGACCGGCACAATCTTTGCACCCAACAACCGCATCCGAAACACGTTAGGCGCCTGACGTTCCACATCATGGGCGCCCATAAACACCACGCATTCCAACCCAAAACGGGCACAAACCGTCGCTGTCGCAACCCCATGCTGCCCCGCGCCAGTTTCCGCGATAATCCGGGTCTTGCCCATGCGCCGCGCCAACAAAATCTGGCCAAGCACATTGTTAATCTTATGCGCACCCGTGTGGTTCAACTCATCGCGTTTCAGATAGATTTTCGCGCCGCCCAATTCTTCGGTCAGGCGTTCAGCGAAATAAAGCGGCGACGGGCGACCGACGTAGTGTTTCCACAAGTCGTCCATCTCTGCCCAAAACGCGGCATCGGTTTTTGCCTTTTCGTATTCGGCTTCCAGATCAAGGATTAACGGCATCAGCGTTTCGGAAACGAACCGACCACCAAAATCGCCAAACCGACCACGCTCGTCGGGACCAGTGCTAAAAGAGTTAAGCATTTCAGAAGCCATCAATCGGCCCTCACATCTATCATAAGCAAGTTCATGGATACCCCATGGCAAAAGATAGGTCGATGGTCCCGTCATACAATAATGACCAAAAATGCGGGCTGTTCACCTATGCTTATCCCCCTTGTGTTATTCCGCCCTCCACGAGCACAAAAGGGCCAACAGGTTGCGGCAGCTTTTCCGACATATATCTGCCGAATCAGAGGACCAGCTTCAGTTTCTGGCGCGCCTAAACTTACGGGAAACGCAGCCGCGTTCGCTGGCATTTGCGGCCATTAGCATCATCTTCTTTATAGCAGGCCATCAACTGGCCGCGCTGATCCTTGCCGCGGCCTATGCCAGTTTTGATATATGCCGCTGGTATCTAACCCAACACATCATCAAACATCCCGGCGGTATTCGTCGGATCGACCTTTACGCCTACATGGGCCTTGAAACGACCCTCCGGCTTTTGTTTGTCTCGTACGGGTTCTACGCGGTAACGGCCGACAATATTTCAGTCATCCTGACCGGGGGTATTTGGATTTTTGGCAACCTTTTCATCATCGCCGTCAACTACGGCAAAATCCCCCTATTTTACCCTGCGAATTTAGCGCCAATCGCCGCTGCAATTTTCGTCTTTGAATTTTCAGTAGGCTGGCACGACCTCCGCCGGCCCACAGCATTTGAATGGTTGATGCCAATGCTTGCCACCTTGGTGTTGTCCAAAGCGGTATTCCGATTGTTGGCCAAGCAAAACGACACCATAGTTTTGCTCGAAAAAGCTGAAGCTGAAGCCGAAGAAAGCTTGTCAAAACTAAAATTTATCGCCGATCATGATGACCTAACCGGACTTTTGAACCGCGCGTCCTTTACTGGACGATTGGAACGCTTGCTTGAGTCGCGCACAATAGACCCAAGCCCTTTTGGGTTTATCCTGTTTGATCTTGATGGGTTTAAGCCGATTAACGACAGCTTTGGTCATCCGGCAGGGGACGCGGTCCTAAGGGAGGTCTCCGCGCGATTAAAAAATGAAATTGGCGCAGGTGGATTTGTCGCGCGGGTCGGGGGGGACGAATTTGCCGCAACCCTGCCCAAACACATCGATGCCGACATGCTCGAAGACCTTGCGCATGATCTGATCCGGCTTATTCAGCTGCCCATTCGCTTTCAAGAAAATGACCTAGGCGTTGGCGTCAGCCTTGGTGGGGTTATTTGCTCCACCGATCTTGATACGCCCGAAAAAATCATGGCCGCAGCGGATGCCGCGCTTTATCGCGCCAAAGAAAACCCCAAATCGACCTATTTTCCCTATAGCAAAGATCTCGACAAAGACCGGGTATCCATTGAAGAGCGCACCGAAATTGAAACCGCTATTCGTGACCGGGTCATCCGCCCGTTTTATCAGCCAAAATTCCGGCTCGATAATATGCAAATCGTTGGCTTCGAAGCGCTGGCGCGTTGGCCGCATCAACCAGAAAAACCCTCTGATACTGCTCATTTCATTGACCGGATCGAAAAGCTTGGCCTGTTGGGGGACTTTACCTATCAAATGGCCCGCCAAGTATTTGCGGATGTGCGCGATTTGCTGGAAGCGGGCTATAACCCGGGCAATGTCTCGCTCAATGTTCCCGAAGCGACGCTGGCCACCATTTCCGGCATGGAAGATTTTCATTGGCTTATGGCGGAATATAAAGACGTGGTGCGTCACATCACCTTCGAAATCACCGAGGATGTATTCATCACCCGCGCTGGGTCGTTAATTCTAGAAAACATCGGCGCATTGCGCAGCTTAGGCGTGCGCATTTCCCTTGATGACTTTGGAACAGGTTTCGCATCGTTCCAGCATTTGCGCCAACTTCCCTTTGACGAACTAAAAATCGACACGGCCTTCGTTGCGGGCCTTGGCAAAGACCCAACAGCAGATGTGATCGTTGATGGGTTTATTTCTATCGCACGTGGGCTAGAGGTTAGCGTCGTCGCCGAAGGCGTCGAAACAGAAGCCCAGCGTCAACACCTGCGCAAACTGGGATGCAAAACCGCACAAGGCTTCTTGTTTTCAAGAGCGGTCAAAATCGACGCTGTAAAAGAAATGCTGACACCAATCGCGTCAACGAAACTCGGCATGCAAAATTAGCTGAGCGCCGCATCCATAAAGACGTGGATCATGCCAACATCTTTGATGCCACGCGCACTTTCTACACCTGACGACAAATCAATCTGCTTGGCCCCGGTCAGGCGCAAAGCTTCGGCCACGTTTTGGGGCGTCAAACCCCCGGACAACATCCACGGCACTGGCCAACGACGGTTTTCAATCAAG
>CAZBBZ010000160.1:0-6594 GCA_964489925.1 uncultured Rhodobacterales bacterium | reverse complement strand
AATAAGCCCACGCTTGGATTTATAGCGCTCCTCGACCGCATTCCATTCGGACACAGCGTCTGGCGCTACGGTCACTTTATGCTTGGAAAACTCGCCAAAAGACGGCGTGATCTGGCATTTGGAACAAATGCCCCGCCCGCCGCACACGCTATCAAGGTCAACACCAAGCTGGCGCGCCGCCGTTAATACAGGTGTGCCACGGGGAAAGTGCCCGCGTTTGCCCGAGGGTGTAAAAATAACGAGAGGGTCTTGTTCGCTCATGGTTTTAGCCGCGCCGCCGCCGTCCTTCGCGCCCGCCACGCCCGCCGCGTGATCCGCGCGCGCCACCGGCTGCGGCTTCGCTCGAGGCTTCGGCAAAGGTCTTGCCCTCTTTGACCGCATCCGCCACGCGAGCAAAGTTGATCCAAGCCGCGCCATTGGGGTCGTGGTTCATCAAAAAGTTCGCCGCTCGGATCGCTTCCATTTCTTGCAAACGGACCGGGTTCATAATCGCGCTGGTCATGCCGGCGGCAATCGCCATGGGCAAAAATGCAGCGTTGATGCCGTGGCGATGGGGCAGGCCGAAAGAGATGTTGGACGCGCCACAGGTCGTATTCACGCCCAGCTCATCGCGCAGGCGGCGCACCAGCGTAAAGACTTGCTGACCAGCTGTTCCCATTGCGCCAATGGGCATCACCAGCGGGTCCACCACGATGTCATGTGCGGGAATGCCGAAATCTGCGGCCCGTTCCACAATCTTTTTGGCCACGGCAAAGCGCACGTCTGGGTCTTCGGAAATGCCCGTTTCATCGTTGGAAATCGCTACCACAGGCACATCGTATTTTTTGACCAGCGGCAGAACGACTTCAAGACGATCTTCTTCGCCCGTGACCGAATTGACCAGCGGGCGCCCTTGCGCAACCTCTAGCCCGGCTTCAAGCGCGGCAGGCACCGAACTGTCGATACATAGCGGCACATCCGTAATCGCTTGGACGCGCGATACCAATTCTTTCATCAAGGTCGGCTCGACGAAATTGTTATCTGCATAGCGTGGATCTTCGGCCATTTTGTTGGAAAACACCGCGCCTGAATTGATATCGAGCACCATCGCGCCGCAAGCCACTTGCGCCAAAGCATCGGCTTCAACGGTTGAAAAATCCCCCGCTTCAAGCTGCGCGTTCAGGATTTTACGCCCCGTAGGATTGATGCGTTCGCCAATCACGCAAAACGGTTCGTCAAACCCGATGGTCACAGATTTAGTAGGCGAGGCGACAAGCGTGCGCGTCATCGAAAATTCCTTTTGTTTACTTTAAGCGCTCGCAAGCGCTTCTTTTGGGCCGATCCCGTATTCATGGGTGAAAGCCGCCGTTGTCTTAATGCCGCCAAGCGGGAAGAAATGCACTTTTTCAATGCCGAAATCTGGGTTCGCCGCCTTATGAGCTGCGAGACCGCTTAAAACCTCATCTGGGCGGAAGGGCAACATCAGTTTTGTGACGTCCTTGGCGCGGCGTTGCAGCACTCGTACCGACGCGCCCACGCCGCAAGCCAGCGCAAATTTTATCATGGTTTGCAACTTAGCCGGGCCAGCAATCCCGATGTGGACCGGCAAATCAATGCCCGCAGCCTTAATCGCATTGGCCCATTCAATCACCGGATCGGCTTCAAATGCGAACTGGGTCGCGATTGCAATGCGCGCATCCGTGCGGTTGGTGAAATCCTGCTTCCAGCGCAGGGCTTCCATCACGTTTGCCTCGCCACCTTTGGGGTCGATGTCTTTGTTGCCCTCAGGGTGGCCCGCAACATTCAGATGCGTAAAGCCCGCACGATCAAAGATGCCGGTTTCCAAGAGCTGCATAGACGAATGAAAATCGCCATAAGGCTGGTCAACACCGCCTGCGAGCAACAGCGCCTGTTTAACGCCCACATCCGCATATTGCTGCACCCAATCGGACAGCACCGCTTCTGATGCAATAATGCGAGCCGGTAAATGGGGCATGGCTTCAAAGCCCTCATCCGTCAGACGTTTGGCCGTGGCGACCATATCTTCGATTGGAGTGCCTTCGATATGGGCGACATAAATACGCTTGCCCGGGGTGAACAGGGCGCGGAAATCATCAACCTTGGCAGCCGTGCGCGGCATCACCTCGATTGAAAAATCGTCCATAAACGCCGAAACCTCGCTGGTATTTTCAGCGGTTTCCGGCTTTGCGCTTCGACCAAAATTCAAAATCGACGCCATGTTCTGCTCCCTCACAAAGCTTTAATCAGCTTGCCCAACCATCATTTGCAATCAAATTTTTGATTGCTTCATCATCATATGCCGCTTCCAGACGCGCCGCTTCGGATGCGGCGACATCTGCATCCGCTCCTTCAACCGCCACCGGGTCCGCCTTGCGCCATTCAGACAAATAGGCGTCCGTGTCGCGCGCGCCAACTTTCATGGCACAACGATCAATCGCTTGTTCAAAGCGTTCAGGCAGTTGCACCTTGGCCGCACGACGCCCTTTGCCAACGATGACCTGCGCCGGAATATCCCGCCAATATACAATTACAACATTTGCCATTTATTGATGTGCTCCCATCAGCCACTGTTCTTTTTACCCCAGATCAAACCGCTTTCGTGCGGTTTATCCGACCCAAGCTTTACAAAAACCGACGCGTGCTTCGTGTCACGAAAAAACGCCAAAATTACGTGCGTCGCTTTTAATCGTTGAAGCGTCGGAAAAACTCCTTTAACGTGGGGTTCGCACAATACCAACCATTGTCGGTACTGAAACCGGAGATCTTAACGTGCCTTATAATACGATTCCCGAACTCTCTTTCGAGTTCTTTCCTCCTTCATCTGTAGATCAAAACCTTCGCCTATGGCGTGCGGTGGAACGACTGGCACCACTTGGGCCTAAGTTCATGTCCGTGACCTATGGGGCAGGGGGCTCGACCCGTTCGCGCACTTTGGCGGCGATAAAAACCATCCTTGATCGCGCGCGCGTGCCCGTGGCTGGGCATTTGACCTGCGTTGGGGCATCCAAGCAAGATGTGCTGGATGTGGCCAATGAATATCAGCGCTTGGGCGTTAAATCGGTGGTTTTGTTGCGCGGCGACACGCCGCCGGATGGCAAAGAGGCCCCGAATGGTTTCAAGGACGCGCTAGAGCTGGTTCAGGCGGTGAAAGCCGACACGACCCTTGATGTGTCTGTGGCCGCCTATCCTGAAAAGCACCCCAAAGCGGTGTCGCTTGATGCTGACTTGGACGTGTTGCGCGCCAAAGCCGATGCCGGGGCGGATCGTGCGATCACCCAGTTCTGCTTTTCAACCGAAGCGTTTTTGCGCTTTCGCGACAAGGCGGACAAAGCGGGCATTTCGATGCCAATCATTCCCGGTGTTTTGCCGGTCGAAAACTTTAAGCGCTTGAAAGGTTTTGCGTCACGTTGTGGTATTATCATTCCGCAAAACATCGAAAAAGCCTTTGCCAATACCACCTCTGCAGAAGACGCAGACATGCTGGCCACAGCGATTTGCGCGGTGCAATGCGAACGGTTGATGCGCGAAGGCTTGGGGCATTTGCACTTTTACACGCTTAACAAGCCGGACCTGACCTTTAACGTCGCCCGCGCGCTTGGCTTTGAGCCTGCATCCCTTAGCGTGGCCACGGGCGAGGGCGCCGCATAATCAAAATCACTCCTCTCGCACCGCGCGCAGTTGCTTAAGCCGTCTTGGTCGGATAGCATTTTCTGTGAATGAGCGGCGCTGCCTAGCCCCCAAAGCCAGTTTTTTGGTATTTATCTAGGCCCGCGCGCCGCCGGAGAAAGAAAATGACCGGCCAAAACCGGGGAAACGGAAAAGTGATTCCGCTGGCCAGCGCCCCCTTTCGGGGCGGGGCGGATGGCAGACGCATTGCATCTGACCGTCTTTATGCGGCGCTAGACTTGGGTACGAACTCTTGTCGTATGCTGATCGCCACACCCGAAGGCGAAAGCTTTCGCGTGGTTGATGCCTATTCCAAATCGGTGCGTCTTGGCATTGATCTGGAACGTTCTGGCGTATTGTCGCGCCGGGCCGTGAACCGCACGATTGCCGCTCTGCAAACCTGTTCAGAAAAGCTCGCGGCCTATGACGTGGGGCATATGAAACTAGTGGCAACCGAAGCCTGTCGTCGTGCCAGCAACGGCCCCGCATTTTTAGAAGAGGTGCGCGCGGAAACCGGGCTGAACCTAGAGGTGATTAAAACCTCTGAAGAAGCGCGCTTGGCAGTGATTTCTTGCGCTTCACTGGTGGGCCAAGACGCCCAGCAAATCCTGATCGTGGATATTGGCGGGGGCTCGACCGAACTTGTTTGGATCGACCTTAACGATGTACCGCCCCATCTGCGGGCATCGGAAGTGATGAAAATCAAGCCCAGCAAGTCCGAACAAGCCAGTCCGCGGCCCGGTCGCGCCCGTGTGGTTGACTGGATTTCGGTGCCAACAGGCGTGGCCACCCTGTTTGAAAAGTTCCGCGATGTCGAAGAAGACGCCGCGCGCTTTGCCTTGATGAGCTGGTATTTTGAGGAACAAATTTCCGCCTTTGGTCCCTATTCGGACGAGGCGTATTTGAAAGAACTCGACGGGTTTCAGGTGATCGGCACCTCTGGCACGGTCACAACTGTTGGCGCGGCCCATTTGGGTCTGCAACGCTATGATCGGGCGAAAGTGGACGGTATGCAGATGCGCGCCGACGAAGTGGATGCGGTGGTCAATCAGTTCTTGCAGCTCGGCCCCGAAGGGCGGCGCACCCATCCGGGCATTGGGCGCGATCGCACGCGGCTCATCATGGCTGGTGCTGCGATTTTCCAGACATTACTACGGGTTTGGCCCACCGACTGCGTGCGCGTGGCGGATCGGGGCCTACGAGAAGGATTACTCTATTCCATGATGACCGAAACCGGGGCGCTAGACCCACAATGGTAGGACGCAAAGGCAAGCAAAGCTCGGGGCGCGGGGAACGGGCGCTGCGGGTACGGGTGAAGTCGGCCAAGGGGCGCAAAACCTCCTCGACCCTATGGCTTGAGCGCCAGTTGAACGACCCTTATGTGCGCCGCGCCAAAGACGAAGGTTTTCGCGGCCGCGCGGCCTATAAGATTTCCGAGCTGAACGAGCGGTTTGATTTTTTCAAACCCGGCGGGCGGATTGTGGACCTTGGGGCGGCCCCCGGCGGTTGGTCGCAAGTCGCGGCCAAGATCGTGGGCGGCAAGGGCAAAATCGTTGGCATTGATATCCAAGAAATGGACCCGATCCCCGGCGTCGATCTATATGTGCTCGATTTTCTGGAAGAGGGCGCTGACGACAAGATCAAGGATTGGCTTGGCGGCACCGCAGATGTGGTGATGTCGGATATGGCGGCCTCTTCTTCGGGTCACAAAGGCACGGACCACTTGCGCATCATGGCGCTGGTCGAAGCGGCGGCGCAACTGGCGGTCGAGGTGTTGGAGCCCGGCGGCACTTTCGTGGCCAAAGTGTTAGCAGGCGGGGCAGAGGCAGAGCTGTTGACCCAGTTAAAGCCGCAGTTTGACAAGGTGATCCACGTAAAGCCGAATGCCTCGCGATCCGATAGTTCAGAGAAGTTTCTGGTGGCAACTGGGTTTCGGGGGCAGCGGGAATAAGCGCTGGTAGAAGCCAGACCGAGGGATGGCGAACCGCTGGCAGTTTAACTCACTTTATGGTCGCCAAAAACCGCTTAAGTAAAACCGATGCACCAAGCCCAACCAAATCGCCAGCCCGCTTGATCGGTCTGGCGATGGACCGGCGCTTCGCTTGAAACCGGTTTGGGTGCGAAACACCTCAAACTGCCCCCGTCATCTTAGGATCATGGCGCATGGCGGTCAGGTTCTCGTAGCCGTCCTCGGTGATCAGCACCTGATCTTCAAGCTTGATCGAAAAATCGCCGCCTTCGCGTGAAATCAGTGCCTCGACACATAGGGTCATGCCCACCTCTAGCGGGTAATCAAACGCCGCAGCGTCCCCATGATCCGGATAGCCCACAAGCGGCCATTCATCACACAGCCCAACCCCATGGGCGATACAGCTATATTTCTGCTTTTGATAAATCTCGGGCAAACGATGCGAGCGTTCGATCCAATCGGGGATCGTCAGCCCCGGCTTCAGCATGTCCATATTGGTCTGAATATGCTCGATCCCTAAATTCATGTCATAAATCATATCCGCCCGTGGCCGCCCCGAGCCGCACCAATAGGTGCGCGAAATATCTGTGCAGATGCCATAAGCGCCCACCAAATCCGTGTCATAAGCGATGATTTCCGCATCCCCAATCACGCGCGGGCCGCACTCCTGAAACCACGGGTTGGTGCGCGGGCCGGATGACAAAAGCCGGGTTTCAATCCAGCGATCCAGCTCGGTATATTCAAAGCGTAAGCTGCCGCCCATTTTCAGAGCCTTCAGCTCATCGGCCTGGATCGCACGATAAAGCGTACTGCGCGACAGGGATGTGTAGGTAATAGCGTCGCTTAGGCGTGCTAGTCGGGGAGTGGTTGTAGAATGTGCCATTGGATCCTCCAAGTTTGGCTGTGATGAAGCCAACATGGGGTTCATAGCGGTTCATGGAACCTCAGTGATTTACCGG
>CAZBBZ010000159.1:0-6598 GCA_964489925.1 uncultured Rhodobacterales bacterium | reverse complement strand
TTGCTGCTCTTTATTGTTGATCGTGCCAACCGCATCAACGCGCGCATGTCCCAAGAACACTTGGAACTGGCCGAGGCCGCGCGCAACGCCAATCGCGCCAAATCGCGGTTCTTGACCATGATGAGCCACGAGCTGCGCACACCAATGAATGGCGTGCTTGGCATGCTGTCACTGACCCGCAACGCAGGGCTTTCTGTGCCCCAAACGCGCCTAATAGACCAAGCCGAGCGCTCTGGTCAGCAGATGATCGCGATGCTCAGTGACATTCTCGACTACTCTGCCTTGCAAGACGAAGAAATTTTAATAGAAGAAAAGCCTTTCGACCCACGGCAACTGACCCACGCCATCGAGGAGTTATTTGCCTCAGCTGCCCAGCGCGAAGGGATCAAATTCATAGTGGCCTGCAAGCCCGATTGCCCAACCGCGGTCATCGGCGATTTTAAGCGGTTGCGTCAGGTGGTGGCACATTTCGCAAGCTACATCGTAGAAACTGCAAACACTGACAATGTTGCGATTACCGTATCCCATGCGGCAGAAACCCTAGAAGTGCGCATCGCTTTTTCCACCACTGATCTTCAAAAAGCAGGCGCCGATGATTGGTTGGTTCACCTATTGATGGGCACGCGAGACCACGACGAAAACCCCAACAAAAATTCTGGTCAAGACGATCCCTCTGATCCAGACCAATTAACGGATCAATTCGCCACGGATGCATTGGGGCCGCGTGTATCTCGTGAACTCCTGAAAAAAATGGGCGGCTCCATGGCTTTGGACCACGCGGACAACGAGATTTGCCTTGTGGTCAAAGCCCCGGCCCCATTGCATTCACAGGACGTTATAAACATCCATGTCATCGCCGCCTCGAACTCTTTGCGCACCATTTTTAAGCTGGCTTTGGCGCAGAATAATTTCTGTGTCGTAGACGATCCAACACAGGTAGAAATCCACAGGATTATGTTTGAGGCAGGTGGGCAAGATGAACTAAAACGGCTTCAAGACGTGCGACGTGGTTTTCCAAACGCAATTATTGTGGCAGTTGGTCGCCCGACGCACCCGCAAGAATTCGACGATGTGATGCAATTGCCGCTGGATGTAGACTATTTACATAGTACAATAAATCGCACAGGGCGACGCCAGAAATTAGCATAACGGACTACACAATTTTGGTTCCATTTTACACTGTAGCTGTGTACTTGTTTAGCCATGCAACCTAAAGGCGACAAACCGCTCGGTCAAAACCCTGCAAGCGCGGGTCCAAAGCCGCAGGCAAGCTCTGCATCCGCGACTGAAAACCCAAAAGAGCGGTATTTGGCAATGCTATCGCATGATTTGCGATCGAGCATTTCTAACGTGATATCGGGCCTAGAATTGATGAATGCGACCAGCATGGACGCCGACTCTCAACTGCTTAGAAAAGGCGCGCTTTCGGCAGCCCGGCAAGTGACACATTTGATCGACGGCATTTTGGATATCCGCGCGATTGACGAAAACGACTTTTTCCTTGAACTTGAACTGGTCAATCTGGTGGATTTTCTCGAAGAAATCTATCGCACTTGGCTCGGCCCCGTGACGGAAAAACAGCTGAGTTTCGAGATTTTGAAATCCAGCGGCTTGCCTGATGTCGCTGAACTTGATCGCGGGCGCGTGCTGCGGGTGATCGGCAACCTTATGGACAACGCGGTGAAATATACGGACACCGGACGCATTGACTTGTCTGTGCGGATGGACGCGGACAACCTGCTTGTTTTCACCGTGTCCGATAGCGGTCCGGGTTTTTCAAACGCGGCCCTAGATCAATTGTATGAATTTCGCAGCCGACCCGATGAAAACGTCAAACCGGGAACTGGCCTTGGTCTTTATATCGCTAAGTCCTTGGTCGAAAACATGGGCGGCACCATTGCCAGCCAAAACACATCAACTGGCGCAGACGTTACTGTAAAATTTCCGCTGACAAATCCGCAAAACAACGAGGCTACCAGCCCAACTACAAGCGGGCCAGTCTCAGTCTTACCCAACGCGGTGCTGCCAGACTTATCCCACCTCAATATTTTGCTGGCCGAAGACAACGCAACCAATCGCATGGTGGTGACGCAAATGCTGGCGGCAATGGGGGCCAGTTTTGACGTGGCATGCGACGGGGTTGAGGCGTTGGAGAAATTTGAAGAAAAGACCTTCAACCTTGCCCTATTGGACATCGAAATGCCGCGCATGTCCGGCCTTGATGTCATCAAGCACATCCGCGCAACCAATGATGCGCGCATGAACATCCCCATCGTCGCGCTCACCGCCTATGCCATGCGCGACCATCGCGAAATGATTTTTGACGCAGGCGCAGACGGTTTGATCGCCAAGCCAATTTTGGGCATCGAAAATTTTGGTTTTGAACTTCTAAAACATTTTGACCGCGTAACAGATCAAAGCGATCAGACGCAAAAACCAGAACCATCCGCAGCGCCATCACATGAGGTCATTGATCAGGCCACTTTCAACATGCTGGAACAATCGGTTGGCGCGGACAAAATCGATGCGCTTTTGGAAAATGTCTACAGCGACCTAACCGGCGTCTATGATAAAATCGAAACCGGCATGAAAACCCGCGATATGGACTTGGTCGCGGCGGGCAGTCATGTGCTTATTTCTGTGGCTGGTGCCATTGGTGCTACAAAAGTGCAAAACGCAGGCCAACTGCTCAACCGCGCGGCCACCCTGAAAGACAAGTTTCAAATTGACCGCCAAGCTCTTGATAGTTTGACTGGTATTAAAGCTATACTTAGCTTTATTGATGAACGATCAAGCAGCTGAGTAACCCCCGCAATGGCTGACCCTATGGCTGAAAAAATCCTTCTTGTCGAAGACACGCCCTCGCTTGCGATGATGTATTCTACATTGTTGGAACGCGCAGGCTATCAGGTTGAAATTGCCAATACCTTTGTGCAAGGCGTTGCGGCCTATAACCGGGAAAAACCTGCCGTGGCTTTGGTGGATTTGATGCTGCCAGATGGGGACGGCAACGATCTGGTCGCTCATATTTTTGCCGATAACCCAAGCTGCGAAGTCATCGTGATTACCGCAAATGGATCAATCAATCGCGCGGTCCAAGCCATGCGCGCAGGCGCTTTTGACTTTCTGGTGAAACCTTTTGCAGACAACCGCCTGATCAGCTCGGTTGAAAGCGCGCTTACCAAACACTCTCGGGCGGTGAACGCCCCGCAGACCAGCAACAAAAGCAAAGTTGGGTTTCACGGGTTTATCGGCACCTCGCCGCAGATGCAGCAAATCTATGACCAGCTCGATAATATAGGCCGCAGCACCGCGACCGTGTTTATTTCCGGGGAAAGCGGCACGGGCAAAGAGGTGTGTGCGCAAACAATCCATGATCTGTCCAATCGCGCAAAGGGGCCATTTATTCCGCTCAATTGTGGTGCCATCCCCCGCGATTTGCTGGAATCAGAAGTATTTGGCCATCTCAAAGGCTCATTCACAGGCGCGATTGCCGATAAACTCGGCGCCGCTGAAGCCGCGGACGGTGGCACGTTATTTCTAGATGAAATCTGCGAAATGGACTTGTCGTTGCAAACCAAGTTGCTGCGGTTCTTGCAAACATCCAGCATTCAGCCCGTTGGAGCCACGACCCCACGCCTCGTTGACGTGCGCATTGTCTGCGCCACCAACCGCGACCCGCTGGAACAGGTCCGCTTGGGCCTGTTTCGCGAAGATCTCTATTACCGCTTGCATGTGGTACCGCTGCACCTGCCCCCCTTGCGGGATCGCGGCGACGATGTGCTGGAAATCGCCAATGTCTTGCTGGCGCAGATCAACGAAGAAGAAGGCAAGTCCTTCCAAAGACTAAGCGCTGAAATCACCCAAATTTTCCGCACGCATAGTTGGCCGGGCAACGTGCGCCAACTGCTGAATGTCTTGCGCAATGTGGTGGTTCTTAATGACGCTGTTCAAGTCGATCCGCACATGCTGCCCCATGATTTCAACGCGAACCTGCGCAAAAACACAGCTTTCAGCCCAGCAACAGCACACCCCCCTTTGACCACACAAAGCGATCCAGTCCAGGGCCAACCTGCAAATGTGAACACGCTCGTCGGCCAACGCCTTGCGGACGTTGAACGGGAATTGATCGAAGCCACGATTGCCCATTGCAACGGCTCCATCCCAAAAGCTGCACATATGCTGGACGTCTCGGCTTCAACCATTTACCGTAAGCGCGAAACATGGGCGCGCGAGGCCAAGAATAGCTTAAGCGCCTAACCGACGTTTGACTTGCAAGGTGCTGCTGCGTGGCAACTCAATCCTCATCCGACATTGACCAAATGCTGACGCTCGCGCGCGCTGTGCGGGACAAAGCCTACGCGCCCTATTCTCAATTCAAAGTTGGCGCGGTTGTGCGCAGCGATGACGGCACACTCTTTGCCGGGTGCAACGTGGAAAACGTCGCCTATCCCGAAGGCACCTGTGCCGAAGCCGGGGCAATCGCGGCCATGATCGCAGAGCTTGGCCCAGCCCGCATCACCAGTGTTTTGGTCATCGCAGACCGCCCCACCCCGGTGACACCTTGCGGCGGTTGCCGTCAAAAGCTCGCTGAATTTGGGGATGGCACAACCCCGGTTTTTCTGGCCAACATGGACGGGGTGCAAAGCCAAATCAGCCTCGCCGACCTGTTGCCCGGCGCATTTTCTCAAAAGCATATGGATACCTGAACAGCCATGACCGACCGTCTGAAAAATGCCGCAACCCGCGCCATTGCTTGTCTGGATTTGACCAACCTCGATAGTGATTGCAGCGCAAAAGATATCCGAGAGTTGTGCCAGCGCGCCCAAACGCGGCATGGCAATGCCGCTGCGGTTTGCATTTGGCCCCAGTTTATAAAAGTTGCCAAAACCGCCCTAACGGGGAGTAACATCAAAATCGCAACCGTGGTAAATTTCCCCCAAGGGGATCATCCGGTCAGCGAGGTCACAGCCCTAACTGCTCAGGCTATCGAAGACGGGGCAGACGAAATCGACATGGTGGTGCCTTGGAAGATGCTTTTGGAAGGCCACGCCGAAAACATCGATGCCCGCGTCGCGCGGGTGCGAAAAGTGGCGGGCGAGATACCGATCAAAGCAATCATCGAAACCGGCATGTTAACCACCGACGCACAAATCAAAGAAGCGGCCTTACACGCTATTGATGGGGGTGCGGACTTCGTAAAAACCTCGACAGGCAAAGTGCCCGTCAACGCCACCCCGCAGGCGGCCCGTGTAATTTTGGAAGCCATCGCCAGCCAACCTCGCAAGGTCGGCTTCAAGGCCGCAGGCGGATTGCGCACCACCGAAGACGCGGCCATCTACCTTGCCATTGCCGACGAAATCATGGGCGAAGACTGGGTCAGCCCCGACACCTTTCGCTTTGGCGCATCCGGCGTGCTAACTGCGCTGCTCGCGACCCTCAATGATGCGGAAACACCGGACACTGGATCAGGCTATTGACCTCGATTTCAGATATTATCGGCGTAAAGCGCGACCAGAAAACCCTATCAGACGCGCAGATCAGCACCTTTATCAACGGTGTGGCCAACGACACGGTCACCGACGCACAAATCGGCGCTTTTACCATGGCCGTTTTTCTCAACCGCATGGATGAAGAAGAACGTGTCGCTCTAACACTCGCGATGCGCGATAGCGGCAAAGTGCTGACGTGGGACCTCGACGGCCCGGTAATCGACAAACACTCCACCGGCGGGGTGGGCGATTGCGTGTCGCTGGTACTCGCGCCTGCGCTTGCGGCGTGTGGGGCGTATGTGCCGATGATTTCCGGGCGCGGGCTGGGCCACACTGGTGGCACGCTTGATAAACTTGACGCGCTGCCGGGGTATCAAACGACCGTAAGCGAGGACCGTTTTGCCCAAGTGGTCGACGTGGTCGGCTGCGCAATTGTGGGCCAAAGCGCTGATCTTGCCCCTGCGGATAAGCGACTATACGCGATCCGCGACGTTTGCGGCACGGTACATAACCCAGATTTGATCTGTGCGTCTATTCTGTCGAAAAAGCTGGCCGCTGGCCTGTCGGGGCTGGTGCTGGATATCAAATGCGGCAATGGCGCGGGCGCGCAAACTTTGCACCAAGCTCAAGCGCTGGGTGAAATATTGGTCAAAGTCGCCAATGGCGCGGGCTGCCCAACGCGCGCAGCGATCACCGATATGAACGAACCCTTGGTGTCTTGTGCCGGCAACGCGCTCGAAGTTGCCCAATGTTTGCGGCTGATGCGCGGCGACGAGGTCGACACCCGCCTTTGGGATGTGAGCGTGCATCTGGGCGGCATGATCCTGAGCGATGCAGGGCTTGCAAAAGACGACGAGGAAGGGCGCGCAAAAATTTCAGACGCGCTGCAATCTGGTCATGCTGGCGAGAAATTTGCCGCAATGGTGCACGGGCTTGGCGGGCCAAGTGATATTCTCGAAGATTTCCCAACCCATCTGCCCAGTGCCGATGTGGTCGAAGAAATCTATCCAGACGACACCGGATTTGTGACCCATATCGAAACGGCCGCTCTGGGACGTGCGGTGGTCGCTTTGGGCGGCGGGCGGCAGCACCCGGACGATAAGCTG
>CAZBBZ010000158.1:0-6601 GCA_964489925.1 uncultured Rhodobacterales bacterium | reverse complement strand
ATCGGATTGCTTTGGGTCCAACCATGTCGGACGTGGACCGGGCCGCAGATTTACCAAAGCGCCCGCGCTAGTTCACCCGGTCCCACGCCTTTTGAATACGACGATCCAGCAAAATAAGAACCTGCTTTGCCGAATGGTCAAAGTCTTGACCCTTATGAAGGTTGGCTTCTAGTTCGGACACGCGTTTGTGCAACTCATCATCCGGTGCAATCCCGGTTACACCTTGCAAAAACTGCGCGGCAAAGCGCATGTCTTCGTGGCACTCGGCATTTATCGCGTCGCGGATCATATCGGCCATATTTTCAAAATCATGGCGCAGCGCATCTGATTGGGTCACGTCTGGGGCGTAATCTTCCGCCTGCCAAACCGCTGGCCCTTCACTGAAATCGAGCGCTTGGGTAACGCCCTGTTGAAAGCTCGCCAAATTCGCAATGGGTTTAACCAAAAAACCATCCGCGTGACTGGCTTTTGCGGCCTCTTCCACTTCATCCTCTGGTGCGGCGGAAATAATCAGCACCGCGGGGGTTGGATCAACCAAATCGCCCAAATCCGCGATCAAATCTTGACCCGATCCATCGGGCAGCGCCAAATCGACGATCATGATATCCGGGCGAAACATGTTCAAATGCCGCTTGGCCGAGGACATGCAATCCGCCCGCCGCATCCGCGCCCCCGATTTAACTGCCATCAGGCGGATCGCTTCGGCCACCGCGCGGCTATCATCGACCAACAGAATATTGACCCCGTTTAGGCATTTTTTGCGCTTCGCTTTTAGCGGCTGAATATGGCTAGACGGTTGTTCGTTAAGCATGGCGCTTTTCCGTATGTGTCTGTGTGCAAGCTCAGTTGACGCCCCAAACCGCTAAGAGCGCCTTAACCACTTAGCCAAGCTTGGATAGAAACTGTTTACAATTTTATGCGTCAAACGGGCACAGCCCCTCGCGCTTGCCCAAACTTCGATCGCGGGCCTATAAGCGTGGCGAAATAACGTAATCTAAAAGGGATCGCCATGATCGGTAGGCTAAACCACGTCGCAATTGCAGTACCTGATCTCGAGGCGGCCTCGGCCACATATCGCGATACGCTGGGCGCAAATGTTGGCGCGCCGCAGGATGAACCGGATCACGGCGTAACGGTCGTGTTCATCGAGTTGCCCAACACAAAGATCGAGCTACTTTATCCTCTTGGCGATGCCTCCCCGATCACGGCATTCTTGGAAAAGAACCCGGCGGGCGGTATTCACCATGTATGCTATGAGGTGGATGATATTTTGGCCGCGCGCGACAAACTGCAAGCAACAGGCGCGCGCGTGTTGGGAAATGGCGAGCCGAAAATTGGCGCCCATGGTAAACCGGTGCTGTTTTTGCACCCCAAGGATTTTAACGGAACTCTGGTAGAGCTGGAACAAACATGACCATTACCGCCGCCATCGTACTATTCGCCGTCATCTGGTTTTTGGCGCTGTTTATCGCCCTGCCAATTGGCGAACAGTCCCAAAGCGAAGCGGGCGAAGTTGTGCCCGGCACGCCTGCCTCCGCTCCGGTGGATGCCATGCTGAAGAAAAAGCTGATTTGGGTGACGATCATCACCAGCATCCTATGGGTTTTGGTCGTGGCGATCATCCTTAGCGGTGTCATCACCGTTGAAATGGTCGACATCTTTGGGCGCATGGACGCACCGGTGCCAGCTCAATAAGCTTCCGGATCAGATTGCGTCTGGCGTAACCGTTCAACCTGATGGGTAAAGGTCGCGATCCCAAGGATCGGCACGATCAGGTTCACGATCGGAATGGACAACGGCACCGCCATCAGGATGCCCGCACCCCAAACCCGCCAGCGAAAATGGCGGCGCAAATCGGTTGCCGCGCTTGGTTCCAAACGCCGCCGCGCGACTTGGTTGAAATACTCGCGCCCGATCAAATAGCCGTTCACGATCCAGAAAATGAACGGCGCAAGCGGGGCGATCAGCAGATAGATCACCAGAGCAAACCCATTGGCCACCAAAAACAGCAACGCGAATCTTAGGGCATCTGTAAGCGCTTGCTGCAAGGGCATCGGTTCAATCGGCACAAGATGCGGATAGTGCCGCGCTTCTACTGCGTTGGAAATTTCATCCAAAAACAGGCCCATCAACAGGGCCGCGACCGGGAACATCAAAAATCCAGAGGCCAAGAAGATCACCGGAACTGCCGCGAGCGAGGCCAAGGTGCCGATCCCAATCGTCCCGATAAAGGGCAGGGCGACGCTGCCGGGGATCAACACAAGGATTAAGATCAGCGCCACAACGCCGACCAACAACAGCAGCAGCACCGTCGCGACCAGCGCGCGCAACACGATGCCCAGCGATTTAGGGTCCATCATCTGGCCCAAGGCCTTGGTGAAGTCGGTCAATATCGGCAACTGGCACTCCTCGTCCAAAGTACACGTAAGAGTTGCAGAATTGAAAAGCAATATGAAGCTAAATCGCCCTAAACCAAGCTGGGGTCTCGGCTCGCAAGGACAGGTCTTGTGAGCGCGGCCAGCGATTGGCGTTGTTGGCCCGCTGCATCAAAATTGTCGCGCGCTAACCAAGCATCATAGGTCGCCAAAAGCTGCGGCCATTCCGCGTCGATCATCGCAAACCATGCGGTATCGCGGTTGCGCCCCTTCACAATCGCGGCTTGGCGAAACACGCCTTCATAGCTGAACCCATATCGCTCTGCTGCACGCCGCGACGGTTGGTTTAGCGCATTGCACTTCCACTCGAACCGACGATAACCCAAGGAAAAAGCGGTTTTCGCACTCAGCATAATCGCTTCGGTTCCCGCGCGGGTTTTCTGCAAAAGGGGTGAAAAGGTGATGTAACCCACCTCGATTGACCCGGCGGTTGGGTTGATGCGCAAAAAGCTTAGAAACCCCGTTACGCGACCAAGATCTTTATCGCGCACGGCAAAAAACTGGGGATCGTCGGACTGGGCGCAGGCATCTAGCCAAACCGTCATGGCGTCCATATCCGCAAATGGACCATCGGGCAGATAGTCCCACATCGCGCCGGTTTCATCGCTTGAAAATGCCGCCCAAAGATCGGCTTGATGCGTCGACACATTCAGCGGTTCAAGATCAGCGTATGTGCCAAGGATCGTTTCGCGAGCGGGGCGTTTAGGGGGCTGCCAATTGTGCAAAAGCGCCCCAATAGGTCTAGGATCGGTCATGCCCCAAGTGATGCCGAAATTTACGCAAGGGTACAAAGGGAAAATTGGACCGGGTACAAAACCCCCTCGCTCCGCTGAAAGATCTTGCTGCCCTAATACAGGTCGGCACTAGTTTCACACCGCGCCGACCAAAACTCATCCAAGCACTTAAGCGCCTTTGCCGTTTTCGGGCATATCTTCAAGGTCCGCCAAGCCTTGCCACGCCTTACCCGCCGCCATCAGGCAGGACATGCCGGTGGGCATGGTCACAAGGATCGTCCAAGTACCCGTATCTTCAGAGGCAAACACCTCAACCATACCGTTGTTCTGGTTCAGCCCCGCGCTTTGCCGGGTTTCCCCGTATTTCGTGGCCAACCGTTCAACGATGGTGTCGCGGTTCGCACAAGACGCCCCTTGCGCCTGCGCCATCCCAGCGGTCCAACTTAGTCCAAGGGATAATGCAACTACGGCCTTCAGTATTTTTGTCATCTGATCGCCTTTCTACGGCAAGTCGGGACAAAAAAGTGCTGCCACAGATTGTCCGTTTTCGTGTGTCGTCGAGGTATCCGGCGAGGATGCGCAAATCTGAACTGCGGCTGCGTCGTTGTGTGATCGAGTGTCTCGGCGGAGCGTTACCAAGCAGAATTGGAACAAATGGAGAAGATAGGGTTAATTTGCCGCCCGCCTCATCCGTAAAATTAGCAACATGCTGTTATGGTTTCGTTTTTTGAGGGGTGAAACTTTGTGCACTGCACCGTAAACTAGGTTTCAAACGCACTAAATCGCCTTGCCTTGGCGGTTTTGCCGCATGGTGAGATTGCGCGAAGGTTTCGACAAGCTTGCACAATTGAGCTATCCCAAGCACACGCAAATAGACGACAAAGAAGACAACACTCATGAAACCATTCCGTTCTGTTTTGTACATGCCCGGCTCGAATGCGCGCGCACTTGAAAAGGCCAAATCTCTGGCCGCCGATGCGTTGATCCTTGATCTCGAAGACGCGGTGGCCCCGGATGAAAAACCGAACGCACGGGGGTTGGTGCGCGATGCAATTGCCAATGGCGGCTACGGCGCGCGCTATCTGATTGTGCGGATCAACGGTCTTGGCACACAATGGGGCGAAGCGGATGTTGCAGGGCTAAAAGGGTGCGCGCCTGATGCAGTTCTATTGCCCAAAGTGGAAAGCAGCGCGGAACTTGCCGCACTCGCCGACCTGATGGACAAGGCAGGCTTAAAGGATGCTAAAATCTGGGCCATGATGGAAACCCCGCGCGGTATCCTGAATGCCGCTGAAATCGCTAGCGCCAAACGGCTAGAAGGCTTTGTGTTGGGCACCAATGATCTCATCAAGGACATGCAGGCCCGCCATACCCCCAATCGCGAAGCTGTGCTGGCCGCTTTGACCCACACGCTGCTCGCCGGGCGCGCGCATGGGATTATCTGTGTTGATGGGGTCTATAACGACATTAAGGATGCCGCTGGCTTGGCGGTTGAATGCGAACAGGGCCGCGATTTGGGCTTTGATGGCAAAACGCTGATCCATCCGGCGCAACTAGAGGCGGCCAATGCTGCCTTTGGCCCTACAGATGCGGATATCGAGCAAGCCCATAGATTTGTAAAAGCCTTTGACGAGGCCATCGCAAAAGGCAGTGCCGTCGCCGTCGTGGACGGGCGCATCGTAGAAAACTTGCACGTTGAAAGCGCAAAGCGCATCCTAGCCCAAGCTGATGCGATCAAAACGCTAAACAAGGGATTGTGATGATACTTTTGATCTTAGGGGTACTGCTTTGGTCGGTTGCCCATCTTTATCGCCGCATGACGCCGGATCTTTATGCAAGCCTTGGGGCCAAGAACAAACCCATTGTCGCCCTTGGCTCCATCGCTGGCATCGTGCTGATGGTGATCGGCTACCGCGCAGCGGATTACATCGCGGTTTATGAACCCCCTGCATTTTTGCGCCACATCAACAACCTGCTGATGATTGTCGCTTTCGTGATGATGTTCATGGGCTCGGTCGGCTCGTGGTTGTCAAAACGCATGCGCCACCCAATGCTGATTGGGTTTAAGACATGGGCTTTCGCGCATTTGCTGGTGAACGGCGATCTGGCCTCGATCATTCTGTTTGGCGGGCTGCTGGCTTGGGCCGTGTTCCAAATGATTAAGATCAACAAAACCTCCCCACCTTGGGAAAAAGACCGCGCTGCAAAACTGGGGGGCCGTGATGCGGTTCTGCTTGGGGTGGCGCTGCTTGGCTTTGTGCTGGCCGCGGGCATCCACATTTGGCTTGGGGTGAACCCCTTTGGGGCTGGCGCATGATCGTTTACCGCCTGCTGACCGAAGACGACACCAGCGCGTTCTGCCACAAAGTGACCGAAGCCTTGGCCAAGGGGTGGATGCTTTACGGTGATCCAACCATGTCGTTTGACGAAAAGCGTGGCGTGATGCGCTGCGCCCAGGCAGTAACGAAAGACGTTGATGGCGACTACACGCCCGACATGAAGCTAGGGGCGCAATGATGCTAGATACCGCTGGACGCTTTTTCGAAGATTACGACATCGGCCAAGTGATTGCCCATGCCACGCCCCGCACCGTGGGCGAGGGCGAGCGGGCGGCTTATTTTTCCCTATACCCCAGTCGTCATGCGCTGGCATCCTCAACCGAATTTGCGCGCGCCTGTGGGTTTGAGCGCGGCCCGCTGGATGATCTGATCGCCTTTCATACAGTGTTTGGCAAAACCGTCCCCGATATTTCGCTCAATGCGGTTGCGAACCTCGGCTATGCCGAAGGCCATTTTCTGGCGCCGGTTTATCCGGGCGATACATTGTCTGCGGTGTCCGAAGTGATCGGCCTAAAGCAAAACTCTAACGGCAAAACAGGCATCGTTTGGGTGCGCACCACAGGGCGCAATCAGCATGGGGCCGATGTGCTTAGCTATGTGCGCTGGGTCATGGTGAAAAAGCGCGATGTGGAGGCGCCTGCGCCAAAGGCCGTAGTGCCTGAACTGGCAGATGTGGTTGATCCTGCACGCTTGGAACTCGGTGCGCTTGATTACACCGATTATGATTTCAGCGCCGCCGGATCGCCGCAACGCTTTGGCGACTACAATAGCGGCGATTTCTTCGACCATGTGGATGGGGTCACGCTGACCGACGCGGAACATATGATGGCAACGCGGCTGTGGCAAAACGCGGCCAAGGTGCATTTCAACGTGGACGCGCGCCCCGATGGGCAACGGCTGATCTATGGCGGGCATATCATTTCAATGGCCCGCGCCCTGTCGTTCAATGGGTTGGCCAACGCGCAAACGATCCTTGCGATTAATGCAGGCAGCCACGCGAACCCCAGCTTTGCGGGGGATACGATTTATGCAGGGTCCCAAGTGCTGGACACAGCAACCACGGCCAATAAAAGCGTCGGCGCGCTGCGGGTGC
>CAZBBZ010000157.1:0-6641 GCA_964489925.1 uncultured Rhodobacterales bacterium | reverse complement strand
TTCAAAGGTGACGGTCAAACCGCTTCCTTCCAAATCCGCCAGGGCAATACAATTTCCAACGTGGATGCGGGTATCAAAGCACAAAATGAGGTCGTAACGCGGCTCTTACCCGTGGTGGTCGAGCCGATCGACGACATGCCGGGCACCATAAGCGGGCGCTTGTTTGATGACAAAAACGGCAATGGCATCAACAATTTCGAAACCGGCGGGCCGCGCACGGATGTGCTGTTGGTCAATCAAAGCACCGGCAAAATCGTAGACGTTACCCAAACCGAAGCAAACGGGTGGTATACCTTTAAGGATGTCCCCCCGGGCACCTATGCGGTGCGCATGAAAGACATCGGCGGCGGCAAGGTCATCACCACCGCGAATGCCGGAAACAATGACAAAATTGACAGCGATGCGATTGGTCAGTGGGGCGGCGGTACCGCCTTCACCGCAAGTTTTGATGTGAAAAGCGGGGCGAATATCAGCAATGTGGACTTCGGTTATGTGGATAAAGAAACAGAGGTTGAACCGCTGATACCTGTCACCCCGAAACCTAAAAAGCTGGTCAACGATCTACCGGACGAAATATCGATCATCCATGTGGGCAATTCCTATCAGTTCTTTGGCGAAGCGGAAAACTGGGCCTCGGTGCAATTTTCCACGATGCTCGAAGTCTCCGGCGTCGATGTCACCGTGCGGCGCATCGGCATCGGTAGTTCGAACCTAGAGGTGCTATGGAAAAATTCCGACGCGGCTCGATTGCTAGAAGTCAATGACTACGACCTCTTGTTCTTAAACGGGTTGACGACTGTCATTTACGATGGCGGCAGCGCTTTGTTTGATCGTTATTTGGATATTTTCACTGATCACGCGGCGGCCAATGGCACCGAAACGGTACTATTTGGCTTATGGGCCTTTGATCAATGGATCAGCGTGTCGGGCGGTGACACCTTTGGCCCGGCGGCCCATAAAAAATACTATGATGCGGCCAGCGCAAAGGGGCTTGGTTATAGTCCAACGGGTATGGCAATGGCGGAGGCGCATAAACAACTCAGCCAGATTTATGGCAATGGCGATGACGGCAAGACCGCTGAAGACTTGTTAACCCGCGATTACGTGCATGCGACGCCATTGGGGGGCTATTTGGCCGCCAATGTGCTGTTTGAAACCACCTTTGGCCAATCCGCGCCTGCGGCCAATCTGTGGCGCCCGGACGGGGTTTCGCTTGCAGATGCCAACCTGATGCAAGCCATTGCCGCTGATATCGTTGAAATTTACGCAATCACGCCGGATATTGATTTGCTCGCTTAGCATCAAGGGGTCACCACCCTCTGTTTTATAGATGACCTTTGTGGTGTCCTCACAAACCGAAACTGAACGCTCCTGCTGCTGCAGATTCAAAACAGCAGCCGGATCGCCAGCAAGGTCAGCACCATGATGATGACCTTATCGAACGTCGCCTTTGAAATGCGCCGCCCCAAAGCGTCGCCAAGTGGCATACCAAGCAACAAAGGTATGACCGCAAGCAAACTATACCCAAACCGTTCATAGCTCATCACGCCCAAGGCGATTTGGGTTGGGAACTGCACCAAGGCCATGGTGAAAAAGAACAGCGACATGGTGAAAATAAACGGCTTACGATCAAGCCCAACCGCATTCATAAACGTCACAGAAACCGGGGCGGACAATCCAATTGCGCCCTGAAAGAACCCGCCGATGACCCCGACGGGCACAACGATCCGATTGGCAAGCGTCCAACTCAGCGCCCAGCCGGGGTTAAGCAGGCGAAAGCCAACATAGACAAAAACCACAATGGCGATGGTCTTGCTTAAAATTGCGCCATCAACCGCGGCAAGGGCAAAGGTGCCGATGCACGCCCCAATCACGCCAGCGATGGCAAAGCTAACCGAAAAACGCGCCGAGGGACCGTCGCGGCGATAACGCCAAATCTGCCAAGCGTTTGAAAAGACATTGGGAAACACAAACACCGCGACGGCAAATTGCACATCTACCAAAATAGCCATGATCGGCACGGCCAAAAACGGCGCGCCCGCGCCCGTGGCGCCTTTAAGGATACCGCCAAGGCTGAAGGCGATGAAAACCAGCGCAAGAGTTTCAAATGGCATATTCGAGAGCATCTCGCACTCAAGACCACGTCTTAAGTTGTTGCACAAGCCGCCTAAACTTTGTGTCAGCACAATTACGTCAGCGAATAGCCCGAAATCAGTTGCCGCAACCCCAAAGCAGCCCCGACAAAAATCGCAGCAAAGGTGATCGGGGCGCTATAAGCGAGCACTGAAAAAGCGGAAATGCCTTGCCCGATGCTGCACCCCACGGCCAGAATTGCCCCCGGTCCCATCAATGCTGCCCCAAAAATCTGGCGGCGCAGTTCGCGTGGGTCTTCGCAGGCTTCCCAGCGAAAGTGACCCTTAGAATAAGACCCCAAAACCGCGCCTATAATCACTCCAAGCACCGAGCCTACACTGAACGAAAGTGCGGTCCCCGACGCGGTCATCCCGTAAAAAATCGTATCCCCTATGGGGGCGGCAAAGGAATGGGTTTCAATCGGTTCATTGCCAAACCCGTTTTGCGCAATCCAAAATGTTCCAAGCCAGCCGCTGGCAATGGTCAGACCAACCACAATGGCCCAAAATATATGATCCTTTGAGTTCAGCATGGTTTTAGAGAACAAGGCACCACCTAAAATCACCAGTCCAAGAGCGATACCAATCACATTCGAAGGCAGGCTCAAGGTGGCCCCAAGCGATTGTGCAATGCCTTGGTTGCTCGTCGCGTTTAACTCAACCGGGAACAGCCAAACCCGCGTCTGTGCCAAGGGGCCAGACATCACCACATAGGCCGACAGCCCCATGACGATCACAATCATAAAGGACCGCAAGTCGCCGCCGCCTAATCGCGCCAAAGCGCCGTACCCACAGTTCCCGCTAAGCGCCATGCCATAGCCAAACAGCAGCCCGCCGATAATCGTCGCAAGCGGGTTCCAAACCCGGTCCAAATACACCGTAGCCGAGGGGTCAAAGCCGCCTTGCGCTCCGGCCAAATGGACGCTGAACACGGCCACTCCAATGGCCACACCCCACATCCGCAAGCGGCGATCATCCGATGAATAAAGCGCATCCTCGATGGCTCCAAGGGTGCAAAACCGTCCCACGCGGGCCGCCAGTCCTAGGGCAATACCACCCAAAAGGCCGAACAAGGCGGCCAAGTTGGATTCACCCAAAACGTCTAGCAATGCGGCCAAGTCGGTTCCCCTAAAGCCAGATTAAACCCCACCTTCGACTACTTGCAGAACAGTTCGTAGACCACTTCGATGATCTGGCGCGCGCGCTCGTCTGTTAGACTATAATAAATCGTCTTGCCGTCACGACGCGGCGTCACCAACCCTTCAAGGCGCAAGCGCGATAATTGTTGGGACACGGCGGCTTGACGCGCGGCCAGCAAGTCTTCCAATTCGGTCACGGACTTTTCGCCCGACGCCAAATGACAGAGGATCATCAAGCGCCCCTCATGGCTAATTGCTTTCAGAAAATTTGACGCTGCAACCGCATTGTCGACCATCTTTTCCATGTCTTCGGGCGTAGTGTTTTCATCAAACACCGGCAGGCGCGATTTTGAGTGCGCGTTGTTTTGCGTTTCTAATTCCATAAAAATTACCCTGATTGCTCCACAGGCTCACTTGCGTCTTGCAACAACATGCCAAGCAACCCCCAGAAAAAGTCCTCTCCCGGATAACCCTCGATCCGGCCCATTTCTTGCCCGTCTTTCAGCAAGATAAACGTCGGTGTGAACCGGGCAGGGGAGTTTAATGTCACCCCTGTCGGTACGCCGTCGCGAATGTCATAGCGGCGCAAAGGCGCGCGCATGCCCTCATCCGTTTTGGGATAAGTGTCGGCAATTTCATCATGCCAACGCGCGCACCAGTAACAGCCATCTTCTTCGGCCATAAGCAATACGGTTTCCGCCCTTGCCATTGCAGACAAAAGCACGAAAATTGCGACCAGAAAAGTGGCGAAGCGAAACATTTTTGAACGATCCATTTGACCTAAGCACCTACCGTTTATAATCATATATTCGAATTCTTCAATAAAACAGAGTCTTTAACATCATGTTTGATGTCACCGTCCTTGGGGCGTTTACGGCCGGGCTTTTGTCCTTTCTCTCGCCCTGCATATTGCCGATCGTCCCGTTTTACCTAAGCTACTTGGCGGGTGTGGGCATGAACCAAATCTCTGCCGATACCCCGATTTCTGGCGCGGTGCGTCGCCGCGCGGTTCTAGCTGCTGTGCTATTTTCGCTTGGGGTCATCACTGTATTCATGGGGCTTGGCGCCACTGCCACGGCCTTTGGCCAAGCGGTGCGCGACTATTTCGACATTCTGCGCTGGGTCGCGGCTGCCATCATCATTGCCATGGGGTTACATTTCTTGGGTGTCTTGCGCATTGGCATCCTCTACCGCCAATTTCGCGCAGATGCTGGGGATACCTCAAACGTCAGCCTTTTGGGTGCCTATGTCATTGGCTTGGCCTTTGCCTTTGGCTGGACGCCCTGCGTGGGGCCGGTTCTGGCGGCAATCCTCTTTACGGCCGCGGGCCAAGAAACTGCCGGGCAAGGCGCAGGACTATTGTTCGTCTACGGCTTGGGCATGACCCTGCCGTTTATCCTCGCGGCGATGTTTATCGGCCCGTTCATGCGATTTATGGTGCGGTTCCGCCGCCATCTTGGTCTTGTGGAAAAAGTCATGGGGGCGATGTTGATCCTGTTTGGTGTGCTGATCGCTACCAATTCGATGAATATTATTGCGCAATGGATGCTGGATTATATGCCGTGGCTGAGCGCGATTGGATAACGTACCCAAAAAAGGAACCTGATATGAACCGCGTCTTACTTAACCTGTTCTCGGCTCTCTTGCTGGTTCTGTCGCTCGCGCCTGTGGGTGCTGTGGAAATCGGCGACGATGGTCTTCATAAAACCGAATGGATGCGCGACACCTTCAAGGATCTGTCCGAAGATCTGGCTGACGCAAATGCCGAAGGCAAACGCCTGATGGTCATTTTTGAACAACGCGGCTGCATCTATTGTACAAAAATGCACGAAGAGGTTTTCTCGAATGAGGCGGTTTCAAATTATATAAATGATAACTTTTTCGTTGTTCAACTGAACTTGCATGGGGACCTAGAAGTCACCGATTTTGACGGTGATGCTCAAAGCGAAAAGGACATGGCACGCAAGTGGCAAATCTTATTCACGCCCAGCATGTTTTTCCTGCCTCAAACGGTGGATGCGCGCCAATCTGCGGCACAAGCGGCAGTAGCGGTGATGCCCGGCGCCTTTGGCAAGGGCACGACCTTGGATATGCTAACCTGGGTGGTCGAAGAAAGGTACTTGCTGGACAATGGTGAAGATTTTCAACGCTATCACGCCCGCCGAATTTCAGAACGACAGGAAAGTTCGGGCAACTAAAATCGGAACTTTTCAAATTCAATTTTTCGAATTTGATCTTGCGCCAGTAGAAAATGTGTGCAGTAGTATTCCGTAATGATAAGACCCTAGGGAGGTCCAATGAAACTTAAAGTCACGCTAGTTGCGGCGTTCGCCAGCATTTCTGTTGTTGCAGCCGCTGAAACAATTGCTCCAGACGATGTCGCTTATGTCGACGGCGCGGTTGCAGCATCTCTAACCGGGGTTGCGGGTAATCCAGAAGCCGGGGCAAAAATCATGAACAAAGGTGCGGGAAACTGTATCGCCTGTCATGAAGTCACAGCTCTTAACAACCTGCCGTTCCACGGCGAAGTTGGACCGCCACTTGATGGCGTCGCTGACCGCTGGGAAGAAGCCGAACTACGCGGCATCGTGGCCAACGCCAAAATCATGTTCGAAGACTCGGTTATGCCATCATTCTACAAAACCAGCGGGTTCACCCGGTTGGGGAATGCATATTCGGGCAAAGCGCATGAGGGCGACGTGTCACCGCTTTTGTCGGCGCAACAAGTTGAAGACGTTGTCTCTTACCTGATGACGCTCAAAGAACAGTAATTTTTCGCGTCGGCTCAATGGGGGTCGCGCGTCACTCAAATCCATGAATATCCGGAGGAAACAATGGAACTATCCAGAAGGCACGCTTTAGCGTTTGGTGCAAGCGCGGCAGCAGTTGCAGCTTTCGGTGGAATGCCCGCGCAAGCGGCTGTAATCGATGATATGATTGCAGAATTCACCGGCGGTGCAGATGTGGGCGAGGGCGCACTGAGCGTCACAGCCCCAGAAATCGCTGAAAACGGCAACACAGTGCCAATCGAAGTATCAGCACCCGGTGCGGCTTCGGTCATCATCTTTGCAGACGGCAACCCTGTGCCATCCGTTGCAACGGTCAATTTTGGCCCGCTCAACGCATCACGCGAAGCATCGACACGTATTCGTTTGGCAAAAACGCAAAACGTCGTTGCGGTCGCTAAAATGGAAGACGGGTCCTTTCAAAAGGCGTCGTCAAACGTGAAAGTGACCATTGGCGGCTGCGGCGGCTAACTTTAGAATTTAGGAGAATATAGACATGGCAAAAGGTGTAAAACCTCGCGTTAAGGTGCCAAAGACAGCCGCTGCTGGCGATGTCATCACCATCAAAACGCTGATCAGCCACA
>CAZBBZ010000156.1:0-6650 GCA_964489925.1 uncultured Rhodobacterales bacterium | reverse complement strand
TTGCAAGGTTTCTGATGCATTGCCCGAACTTTCCGCAATCGCGTCTTGGCTTTCGCGCGATAGCACGCGCACACGGCGGCCCAGCGTTAGGATCGGCACGATCACAAGTGGGACCACCAGCAACACCAATCCGGTGAGTTTCAGCGAGGTGAACGCCATAAAGATCAGCCCGCCGACCATGGTCAGCAGATTGCGCAAGGAATATGACACGGAGGATGAAATCACCGACAAGATCAGCGTGGTGTCTGTTGTGAGGCGGGACAAAACCTCGCCCGTCATCACGCGTTCGAAAAACGCGGGGCTCATGCCGATGATGCGCGCGTAGACCGCGTTGCGCCCATCCGCGATGATCCGCTCGCCAAGGCGGGTGACGAGGTAAAAACGGATGGCGGTAAAGATCGCCAAAAGCGCGGCGATGCCGATGGCCGCGCCAAAGTAAATGTCGATTAGCGCGGCGGCGTTGAAATTGTCGATGATGCGGCGCACCGCGAGCGGTAGCATCAACGAAAGGCCCGCCGTGACGGTAAGCGCGAAAAGAGCCGCGGCCAATGTCAGTTTATAGGGGGCAAAGAAGGGCATCAGACGGCGCAGGGGCGCGAGGCTTTTGGATTTTTCGCGGGTTTCGTCAGTCATGATGCGGTCTTCAGCCTCGGATTTTATGTGTCGAGGGTAGGTATAAATTTACGCTCGCCCATTACAAGCACAAAGCCAAATGGGGGCATATAAGATGCGGGAAAAAGCGGATTTTTTGAAACTTTGGAGCGGGCGGCGGGAATCGAACCCGCATCATCAGCTTGGAAGGCTGAGGTCTTACCATTACACAACGCCCGCATCCGAGTTGCCCGCATAAGATACTGGCGCGCTTGCGTCAAGTCGCGGATGCGTTGGAAACTGCTTTGATGACGCCGCGCAATTCGGCCAGCCCGCGCAAGCGGCCCACCAGCGGATAGCCGGGAAAGGCTTGGGTTTGCGCATCGCTTAAAAGCTCATGGCCATGATCGGGGCGAAACGGGATCGCGTGATCCAAGCGCCCCTGCGCAAGGCGGCGCGTTTCCTCGCGCAGGAGGGTTTGGATCATAGCGACCATATCCGTGTCCCCGTCCAAATGCGCGGCTTCTTCAAAGGAGCCATCCGGCTCTTTGCACACATTGCGCAGATGGGCAAAATGGATGCGGTCCGCGTGGGTTTGGGCAATTTTGATCGGGTCATTATCCGCCCCCGCACCAAGCGAGCCGGTGCAAAGGGTCAGCCCATTGGCCGGGCTGTCATAAGCGTTCATGATCCATGCGATATCAGCGGCATTCGACACCACGCGGGGCAGGCCCAAAATATCGCGCGGCGGATCATCGGGATGCACGCAAAGGCGCATACCAAGCTCTTGGGCTGTGGGGAGTACCTCGTCCAAAAACCGTTGGTAATTGGCGCGAATGTCCGCGTCACCTGCGCCTTTGTAGCTTTCAAGCGCGCGAGACAGTTCCGCGATGTTGTAGCGGTCATAAGCTCCGGGCAGGCCGCACATAATCGCATTAAGCAAGGTTTCGCGGTCCAGATTAGACGCGGATTTGTGCCACTGGGCCGCTTTTTCGGTCACCTCTGGTGTATAGTCTTCGGCAGCTGATTTGCGCCCCAACATATGCAGTTCAAAGGCAGCCATTTTCACCGCGTCAAAGCGCAAACATGTCCCCCCGCCCGTCACCGGGGCGGCCAAATCCGTGCGGGTCCAGTCAATCAGGGGCATGAAGTTGTAACAGATGGTATGGATGCCTTCCGCCGCGAGATTGGCCAGCGACTGGCGGTAATTGGCGAAAATCGCAGGCAGATCGCCGGTGCCGCGCTTGATATCTTCGTGCAAGGGCAGGCTTTCGACCACATCCCAAGTCATGCCCGCCGCTTTGATCCGGTCCCGGCGTTTGGCGATGGTGGCGCGCGGCCAAACTTCGCCGTAAGGGATTTCGTGCAAGGCTGTCACAATGCCGCTCGCCCCGGTTTGGCGAATGTCGCTTAGGGGGATTTTATCGAGATCGCCGTACCAGCGCCAAGTTTCGATCATGGGGCGGTTCCTGCGACAAAACCTGCGACGGTTGCTTTTGCGCCGCGTTCCAAAAGTTGGGATAGGGCGTTTGTTAGCGCGGCGCGAAACGCGGCGTTTTGGGCCAGCTTTTTCGGGAAAACCTCGTCCATCTGCAAGAAGGCGTCCACCTTAGCGGCCGCATCTATTCCGGCGTCAAAGGCCGCTTTCAGCGAAGCCGCCAAAGGGTCGCGCACATCAATGGGCGCGCCCTGCTCATCAACGCCGCCCACATATCGCATCCATGCGGCCACGGCGAGGCAGAGACCGCGCGGCATCCGCTCTTGGTCCAAGTGATCCGCGATGGTGCCAAGCAAACGGGGGGGCAGTTTTTGACTGCCATCCATCGCGATTTGCCACGACAGATGCTTGATCGCCGGGTTTTGGTAGCGGGTCAGCAAGCTGTGGCAATAGGCGGTCAAATCCTCGCCTTCAGGGGTTGGCAGGGTCGGGATAATCTCTGCGGCCCAAAGATGTTGGCAAAGCGCTGCGAAATCCGGGTCGTTAGATGCAGCCGCAATGGTGTCATGCCCGGCGAGATAGCCCAGATAAGCCAGCGTTGAATGGGTGCCGTTCAAACAGCGCAGTTTCATCAGCTCATGGGCTTCAACGCTTTTGACAAATTGCGCACTAGCGGTTTCCCACGCGGGGCGGGGGGCGGCGAAATTGTCTTCGATCACCCATTGGCGAAACGGTTCATGCACCACGCAAGCCGCATCATGGGCGTTGATCGCGCGCGCAACTTCGGCCAAATCATCATGCGTGGTGGCGGGCGTGATGCGATCGACCATTGTGGACGGGAAGCGCACATGCGCTTTGATCCAATCAGCCAGATTGGGGTTAATCCGTTGGGCATAATCCAACACCACCGCGCGCATCACCGCGCCATTTTGAGACAGGTTGTCACAAGACAGCACCGTGAAAGGGGGCGTTTCTGCTTGGCGGCGCACCTCTAGCCCCGCAACGATAAAGCCGACCGCACTTTGCGGGCTTTCGGGGTCAGATAGATCGGCAGCGATGTCTGGGTGCGTGGGATCAAGCCCGCCGTTGAGCGGGTCATAGCCATAGCCTTTTTCTGTGATGGTCAGGGACACCACATGCACGTTTGGATCCGCAAGCGCGACGATCACCGCATCTGGGTCTTCTGGGGCAACCAGCACTTCGGCAATCGCGCCAATTTGGTCATGGGATTTACCATCTGGCCCAAGCGTCACAGCCGTATAGACGCCCCCTTGCGGGGCAAGCTGGTCGCGCGCGGTGCTGCTTTTCAGGCTTACCGCGCAAATGCCCCAATCGCCACCTGCGGCGGCCATGGCTTGGTTTGTGTAAACCGCGTTAAAGGCACGAAAAAACGCACCGGGGCCAAAATGGACGATGCCCACGCGAGGCGGTTTGTCGAAGCGCTTAAGCCGGGGTGGTTTGGTCATGGCGCTAGACCTGATCTGTATTTTCGGCAAATGCGATCAAAATCTTGGCCAAACCGTCGGGGTCTTCGACCATGGCGTCATGCATGGTCGCCATCTTGGTGACTTGCCAGCCTTTGCGGGTTTTCACCTTGTCGTATTCCCCCCAAAACAGCGGGGCGGTGTTGCGCTCTGCCAAGATATAAAGTTTGCGCGCGACCTCCGCTTCGCGCCCGGTTAGGGTCACACCTTCGGTAATGCACCGCGCCGGATGAGGCGTGCAGCGTTCTTTGAGCCATGCAATAATGGCGGGATCATCGCTCCAACTTTCAAAGCTATCGGCGGGCACCGCCAAGGCACCTTCATCAATCTGGGCTTTGTAGGTGGCCATGCGTTTTGGGCTGCCGCGGGCCAGTAAAGTCTCGCCGCTTTGGTCAGGCACCAGCGCGTCGAGATAGACCATCCCGGCGATTTTTTCTGGAATTTGCCCGGCCACACCTGTGATGATCGCCCCGCCATAAGAATGACCGACCAGAACCACATCGCGCAACTCGCGCGCGATGATGCTGGCGACCACGTCTTGCACATGGGTGGTCGGGGTCACTTCTGAGGTCAGTAAGTGCGCCCGCTCGCCTAATCCGGTCAGAGTTAAGGCATGCACATCGTGGCCCGCGTTTTGCAGGCGGGTCTTTAATGCAGCCCAGCACCAGCCGCCGTGCCAAGCGCCGTGAACCAATACGAATGTCGTCATGGGGTGATGATCCAAAAACTCATATTGGGTTTGTGGCAAAACAAGCGCGCGCCCGCAAGTTGTTCAGGCGGGCGGGCGTCGAGTTTGCCGCTTACGATTTGGGCCATGCACCCCATGGGAACGGCGCGGTTTCGCTTTCCATGATCTGGAACCGCGTCACTTCGCGCATCCAGTCCCCCAGCATCACGCCAAAGTCACGCACCGCAACGTTGGGCTGGCCCGTGACCACGCGCCAGAAAAACTGAAACACGGTTAGGATTGCGAGCAGGGTTTCGGCCAATCCAAACAGGATTAGGAATACGAACATCAGTAGACCGCGTATCCAGATGGACCGTTCTTGGGTTTCGCTTGACTGTATCATCTATCGCCTCGTTTCTTTTGAATGTAATGA
This sequence comes from uncultured Rhodobacterales bacterium, assembly GCA_964489925.1. GTDB lineage: Bacteria > Pseudomonadota > Alphaproteobacteria > Rhodobacterales > Rhodobacteraceae > CAYLLD01. The sequence continues at coordinate 2,037 of CAZBBZ010000156.1, read as the reverse complement.
TCTCTTACATTTGATGTGGGGATGATTTTGCACATTTCAAGAGCGTGGTGGCGCGATTTGCGCAGCTTTGGGTCGCATTTGTACGCAAATATATTGTAAAATGCGGGGTGGCATTTTTCCGCGCATTTTGCTGCTCACAGGCTTATTTCTAGTCACGCGGCTCCAAAACCGTTGGAGTGTTCATAGGAAAAAGGCCGCGCGCCGCAGTTGGTTAAACTTTTGGTTATATCTTTGTTAACCAAATCTCTGCGAAGTTCCCCTCATGGGCGCGGCTACACTCTGGAGGACCGGATGACGAGCGAAAACGAAACAGAAATCAGGCCCCTAATCATCTTTGGCGTGCTGGCACTTTGCTTGGCAAAAGAAATGTGGAGCTTAGCGGCCCTGCTTTCTTAGATGAACCGACCCAATGGGTGTTTGTATTCAGCCCCCCCTGAATTCAGGCCCTAATTATTCTGGCCCCGTGTATTGAGGCCAGCAAAGCTCTCTCGTTTCCCCAAAGACGAGGGAGCTTTCTTTTTTGATCAAACAAATTAGCTGTCCCAAGTCATTTTAGACGGATATTATTGCGCCAATCCGTTATAAGGTGAGTTGTAAGTTTTTAGGGGCGGTTTTTATGGCAAATCACGAACGCGCAAGTCTGGCGGCTATTCGCTTTGGCTATGGGCTGCACCCTGATCAGACGGCTCCGAAAACGACAGATGATTTGCTGGCGCAAGTGCGGCGGCATAACCAGAACCCCCGCTTGCCAAAGATCGCGGCTTGGGATGATCGCTTTGCCCTGCTGAAAAGCTATCGAAAAGCCAATAAAGCCGAAATTAATGGCAAAGGCACAATGGCCTCGCGCAAACGGATCCAAGATCAAATGCAGCGGTTGCGTGGGCGCGATGCCAAGGCGTTGCTGGAAACGCCCTTGCGTTCAGTAGATGGGTTTGCCGAGCGGCTGGTGAGTTTTTGGGCGGATCATTTTACCGTGGCTGCGCGTGGGCGGATATTGTCGCTGTCTTTGCCCCATTACATCGTCAACGCGGTGCGCCCGCACATCGGGGGCAAGTTTTCGACCCTGTTGCGCGCGGTGATTTTGCACCCGGCGATGCTGGTTTATCTGGATCAAAACAGCTCTGTTGGGCCAAATTCTATGACCGGGCGGCTGAAATCGCGGGGCTTGAATGAAAACCTGGCCCGCGAATTGTTGGAACTGCACACGCTTGGGGTGAACGCAGGATATGGGCAGGACGATGTACGCCAATTGGCGGAATTACTGACCGGGTTGCAAGTCACGCCCGAGGGGTTTCAGTTTAACCGAAGCTGGGCAGAGCCGGGGCCGGAAACTATTCTGGGCAAGACCTACGGCGGGGGGCGCGCGCAGCTTGATGACGTTCTAAGCGCGCTGGATGATCTGGCGCTGAACCCGGCGACGGCCCACCATTTGGCGCAAAAGCTGGCGGTGCATTTTGTGAAAGATGACCCGCCGGAGGATTTGGTCGATCATGTGGCCGCGCGCTATACGGCCAGTGGTGGCGATTTACTGGCGACCTATGAGGCGCTGTTGGAACATCCAAGCGCGTGGCGGCCTGACTTGTCCAAGGTTAAGCCACCTGCGGATTATGTGATTTCGGCGGCTCGTGCGGTGGGGCTGAAACGGTTCGGAACGACGGTCAAAGACCTGCGCGGCGGCGTGTTGCAACCCTTGGTGTCCATGGGCCAAGCGGTGTTTCAATCCCCCGGCCCGGACGGTTGGCCCGAAGAGGCTGCCCATTGGGTGACGCCTGCGACACTGTCGGCTCGGATCGAATGGGCGGCAAAACTGGCGCGCGCGCATGCCAATGACGTTGATCCGCGCGAATTTGTGGACACAGCCCTTGGCGGGCTTGCATCTGACGAAGTGGTGTTTGCGGCGCGTGGTGCGGAAACCAAATGGGAGGGCGTGGCTGTGGTCTTGGTCTCGCCTGAGTTCAATAGGCGTTGAGGGAGTTTTGGATAGATGAGTGATGTAAGCCGAAGAAATTTCCTGATGCGCGCGGGGGCGATTGGCTG
>CAZBBZ010000155.1:0-6687 GCA_964489925.1 uncultured Rhodobacterales bacterium | reverse complement strand
GTCAGGACGCGTATGGGTCTTAATCGCAATCGGATAGCCCATGCCATCCGCCAGACCTTCCAGCGCCGAAACCGCTTTATCATCAAGGTGTTGGGCGAAGTTTATCTTGCGCGTCTTCCGGATTGTATCGGGCAACAGCACTTGTTTTAGCCCCGCCATATCCAAAGCCGTGCGCGCCAGCTCAAAGCCCAGCGTAGAGCCGGATTTCGTCATGCCATAGCTGAAATAGACGTTTGGCACGGGCGTGCCCGCCGCATGTTTCGCCAGCGCGTTCATTCTTTGATCACATCAATGGGGCCGATGCGCTGCCAAAAGCAAAGCGCCTCAAACACCTGTTGCGCGTCCTCGCCATTGCCAATGCCCCAAGCGGCCATTTTGTTGGTCACCGACGCAATCGTGTCCAGCGCCTCTTCGCCATAATGATCCAGCAACATCACTTGCGCGTTCTCGTGGCTCATCCCGTTGCCCGTCATCAGGGCATAGCCCCGCGCCATGCCGCCTTCCGCCTTGCAGAGTTGCGCGTCCTCTAACGTCAGCACGCGCCCCATCTTCACGGCCTGCCCAAAGGCGAACCCAGCAACAGCACAAAAGGCGGCACATATGAGCGCGGTTTGGATCACACCAAAACCGCCCCGCCAGCTTCAATCGCGCCATCTGTCGAGGCATCGCCGAGCAGCATCTCGTTATGCGCCTTGCCCGACGGGATCATGGGGAAGCAATTCTCGTGCTTTTCCACCAGACAATCAAAGACGACGGGTCCGTCATGGTTAATCATCTCCATAATCGCGTCATCCAGATCCGCAGGGTCGCTGCATATGATGCCTTTCGCGCCAAACGCTTCGGCCAGCTTCACAAAGTCCGGCAACGCTTCTGACCAGCTGTGCGAATAACGCTCGCCGTGAAGCAGCTCTTGCCACTGCCGCACCATGCCTAGGCGCTCATTGTTAAGGATGAATTGCTTTACAGGCAGACGGTATTGCGCCGCCGTTCCCATTTCTTGCATATTCATCAACCATGACGCTTCGCCCGCCACGTTAATCACCAAACTATCGGGATGCGCGACTTGCACGCCCACGGATGCGGGCAGGCCATAGCCCATGGTCCCCAAGCCCCCAGAGGTCATCCAGCGGTTCGGGTCTTCAAAGCCCAGATACTGCGCCGCCCACATCTGATGCTGGCCCACTTCGGTCGTGATATAACGATCATGGCCCTTGGTCAGCGCCTCAAGGCGTTGCAGCGCATATTGCGGTTTAATGTTTGTGGCCGAGTTCGTGTAAGACAGGCAGTCAATCGCCCGCCATTCGTCGATCTGGCTATTCCAGTTGTTCACCTCGATTGACCGGGTTTGGTTGCCGCGCGCTTTCCAAAAGCGCAGGAAGGTTTTCAGAACCTCGCCCACATCCCCAACAATCGGCACATCTACATGCACGTTCTTGTTGATCGACGAGGGATCAATATCGATGTGAACCTTTTTGCTGTCCGGCGAAAACTTATCCAAAGCGCCCGTAATCCGATCATCAAAGCGCGCGCCGATACACAGCATAAAGTCACAGCCATGCATGGCCATGTTCGCTTCATAAGTGCCGTGCATGCCCAGCATCCCAAGCCACTTGTCGCCAGAGGCAGGGTAGGTGCCAAGCCCCATCAGGGTCGAGGTGATCGGAAAGCCGCTTTGTGCCACCAAATCGCGCACCAGCTGACACGCCTGCGGGCCAGAGTTGATAACCCCGCCACCTGTATAGATGATCGGGCGGCTAGCCTGTTCTAGCATTTCCACGGCGGCCAAAATCGCTTCTTCGTCGCCCTTAACTTGCGGCGCGTAATGTGCGGTCTGGGATTTCTCAATGCCTGTATATTTGCCATTGGCGAACTGAACGTCCTTTGGAATATCCACCAGCACCGGACCGGGGCGCCCGGTTGTGGCCACATGAAACGCCTGATGGATCGTTTCAGACAGCTTGTCCGTGTCTTTCACCAACCAGTTATGTTTCGTGCAAGGACGCGTGATGCCAACCGTATCGGCTTCTTGGAACGCATCATTGCCGATCATGAATGTTGGCACTTGGCCCGTTAGAACCACCATCGGGATACTATCAAGCAGCGCATCGGTCATACCCGTCACCGCATTGGTGGCACCGGGACCAGAGGTCACCAGAACAACACCCGGTTTCCCGGTCGAGCGCGCATAGCCTTCGGCCGCGTGGGTCGCGCCTTGTTCATGGCGCACCAGGATGTGGCGAATATCGTTTTGCTGAAAAATCTCGTCATAGATTGGCAGCACGGCACCGCCGGGATACCCAAAAACCGTATCAACGCCCTGATCTTTTAGCGCGCGCACAACCATCTGCGCACCTGTCATTTGATCTTTGGTCTGATCTAGCATCACTTTCACTCCATTGATGCGTGCCTTGTGCGGGTCCTTAGTCACAAAAAAACCCCCGATCTGGGGGTGTGGCGCAGAGTTCTAACGAAATCAATCCGTTAGGGCGCGCCTTTGCCAACAATGACCACAAGATACGTCATTAAATTCTCCTCACGCTTATATTATTGGCACGCGACAAATGCGTCAACAGTGAATTGACGAAAATTCCGATGAATACGCAGTTTTTGTAATATTGTTGCGTATTTTGTCCGAAAGGCGAACTTTTTAGGGTCGTAAGGTGCTTAAATTGCGGGCAATCCGCATTTTTAGCGCCCTTGCGCATGATTACTTAACACATGGCCATTGCAGGGAAAAAATCCTGTGTTTACAGTCAAACCATACAACGGGCTGAAAATGGCTCATACTACTAACCGGGAGGAATACGACACATGGATCGTCGTTCATTTTTGACTAAATCTGCTATTGGTGGTGCAGCGACCGCTGGTGCGCTTGCAGCACCTGCTTATGCGCAAGGCAACCGCAGCATTACCATGGTAACATCTTGGCCGCGCGGCTTTGCGGTTCTTGATGATGCGGCATCCAAGTTCGAAGAGCTTGTGGCAGCAACCTCAGGTGGCTCTTTGACCATCGACAAGAAAACACCGGGCGAGCTTGTGGGCGCGCTGGAAGTTTTTGACGCCGTGACCTCTGGTCAGGCGGATATGTATCACTCTGCTGATTACTATTTCATCGGCCAGCATCCGGCGATGGCCTATTACACAGCTGTTCCCTTTGGCGCCACGGCCCAAGAGCTGACCAACTGGTACTACCACGGTGGCGGCGAAGAACTGCACGATGAAATCGGCTCGATCTTCAACTTCAAAGGTCTGATGTGTGGTAACTCTGGTTCCCAGTCGGGCGGTTGGTTCCGCAAGGAAATGACATCTGCCGAAGATTTCCAAGGTCTAAAATTCCGCATGCCCGGTCTGGGTGGCAAAGTCTTGGGTAAACTGGGCGCATCTGTTCAAAACATTCCAGGTGGCGAACTTTACCAAGCGCTATCGTCCGGCGCTTTGGACGGCCTAGAGTGGGTTGGCCCAATGGCTGACGAACGCGCAGGCTTCCAAGAAGTGGCAAAAGTTTACTACACTGCTGGTTTCCACGAGCCGGGCTCAGGGCTTTGCTCGAACATCAACTTGGATGTTTGGAACGACCTGACACCACAGCATCAAGCAATCCTGAAAACTGCGTCTATGGCAACAACCCATTGGCAGTTGGCGCAAACTTTGGCCAATAACGGGGCCGCATTGGGCCGTTTGCAAAGCCAAGGCGTGAAAACGCTACAGTTCTCTGATGATATCTGGGATGCCTTTGGTAAAGCTTCCGCAGAAGTCATGGACGAAAACATGGGCGACGAGTTGTTCGCAAAAGTGCGCACCAGCTTTGAAGCATCGCTTAAAACCTCTGCGAGCTGGATTCAAAAATCTGATGGCTTCTACGTCGAGCAACGCACACGCGTTCTAGGCGGCTAAAGCCTCTCATATTGCGCTTTCCGGCGGGGGGAATTTCGCCGGGAAGTCGCTTAATTTCTGACGATCCAAAACAATAAAAACGCGAGGGCTTGATGGGCGACTTTTTCGTCTGGCTGATCTCTAACATCGGGATGAGTGTCGTAAACTTGGTAAACGCGGTCTTGAACCCGTCCAGCTGGCTTGGCTGGATCGGCGGTTTAGACACCAATGAAGCGAAACAAGCGCTGATGAACTTTGTCTATTACGGCGGTTCGGTCGAATTTTTCTTTGTCATATTTTTGCTATTCATCATCGTCACGGGCATCGGTCTGTGGCGCAGCTCATTCCTTTGGGGCGTGGTGCGCGCGATTGAAGGCATGGGCAACACTATCGGGCGCCTCGCGGCATGGGCCGCACTTTTCATGGTAATTCAGCAAGTGATGATCGTGTTCTTGCAGCGGATTTTCCGTGTCTCTGAAATTTCCGTCGGCCCTTTTGGGATGATCTTTACCAAAGACCTCAGCTGGTTCGGCGAAGAACTGAAATTCTACAACGCCATCATCGTCGCGCTGTGTTGCGCCTATACCTTTGTGCAAGGCGGTCATGTGCGTGTTGATTTGTTCTACGCAAATGCAAAATTCCGCACCAAAAAGATCGTCGATATGTTCGGCTCCTTGTTCTTCATTGTGCCTGCTATGGTGCTGATGTGGCTTTATTCATGGTTCTTCATGTGGCGCCACCTAATCACGCCCAAAGTCAGCGCCTCCGACAAGATCGAGCTGCTGCTGAGAAAAGCGCGCATCGCAAAATGGAACGTGGAAACCATCGGGTTTAGCCCCAACGGTTTTAACGGCTACTTCCTATTCAAAATTCTGATCGTCGCCTTTTGCGCGATGATGTTCTTGCAAGCCCTCGCGTTCTTTTATCGCTCGCTCTTGGAATACCGCGAAGGCGAAGCGTCAGAGAATAAATATTTAGACAAAGACCGGCTCGACGATGACGTTGCCGAAATCGCCAACGCGGCGCACTAGGTAGGGATTAGGGCTTATGTTGTTTGGATTAGACGGCGTTGAAATTGGGCTGATTATTGTCTTTGTCTGCCTGTTCTCGGGCATCATGTCGGGCTTCCCGGTGGCCTTTGCCATCGGTGGGGGCGCGATTATTTCTTTCGGTGTGCTTGCGGGCCTTGATAGTGCAGGGCTGCTGATTCACCAGTCATTGGACGTGGGTTCTGCTGAGTTTCGCGCGCTGGTGGATAGTGGGATCAATCGAAACGACATCTCGCTGTTTCGATACCCTGACCTGCCGACCTTGGACAAACCTCTGTTTGAAGGCGGTTGGGAAAAGGCGATGGATCGCAACCTTAGCTTTATCACCAACCGGATGAATGAACGCGTGTTCGCAGGGCAATCCATTGAAACACTTTTGGCCGTGGCCATGTTCGTGTTGATGGGCATCACGCTGGAACGCTCGAAAATTGCCAATGACTTGCTGACCACTATGGCCCGTGTGTTTGGCCCGCTGCCCGGTGGTTTGGCTGTGTCTGTTGTGGTTGTGGGCGCGTTTCTGGCCGCCTCGACCGGGATCGTTGGCGCGACCGTTGTGACCATGGGGCTGCTGTCGCTGCCCACCATGCTGCGCAACGGCTATAGCCCAGAACTTTCAACGGGTGTGATCGCCGCCTCCGGCACGCTGGGGCAGATCATTCCGCCCTCAATCGTCATCGTACTTTTGGGCACGCTTGCAGGTGATCTCTATTCCACCGCACAGGAAAACCGCGCCCAAGGGGTCGGCTGTACTGACGCGCTCACATATTTAGGCGAACCTGCGGTTCTATCCGTTGGCACGCTGTTCCAAGCCGCGCTCTTGCCGGGCATCCTGCTGGCGGCCCTTTATGCCGCTTACGCCTTTGGCTACGCGCTGTTCCGCCCGCAAAACGCGCCCCCCGTCACCGTTGGCGGCGGTAAGCCCGGCGAATTTTTGTCCCGCAATCACAAGCTGCTATGGTTCTTGGCCGTGCCAGTTGGCCTGATCGCCGTGACAATTCTTTCAAGCTTTTTCAACGTGGTCGGCAGCCAAGACGTCACCGTCAGCCGCTTTGTTGAAATCGGGTTGGAAGCTGATTTGCGCACCAATGTTTCAGACGCCTGTAAAGCCGCGATGATTGAGTTGCACGGCCAGTCCAAATGGGATGAAGCCGTCGCCACCGCCGCTCAACTGGCAGAGGCCGCTGCCGCAACCGCAGGTGATCCTGAAACGCTGACACCCGAACAAATGGCCGAACTTGCAAGTGCAAAAGTCGCAGACGCTCCGTGGATTTCCGGCGGTCACGCGACCTTCTTGCTGATCTTTGCGCTGATCTTTGCACTGGCCCACGGGCTGTTCCCGTCACTCAACACCGTGCCGCTACTGCTGGGCGTTCTCGGCCTTTGGTTCGCGTTCATCTTTGATGCAGCCTTCATTTCACCGCTGACCTCACCCGGACTTGCGGTCGTGATCCTTACCATCCCCTATCTGTTGGTCCTTTGGGCTACGCGCATCGCCGTGCAGCGTTTGGGGCAAAACGAGCTGCTCCGCGTGGTCTTTCCGCCGCTCATCCTAATCGTCGCCGTCTTGGGCTCGATCTTGGGCGGCATCACCAATCCAACCCCCGCCGCCGCACTTGGGGCAGGGGGTGCGATCATGCTTGCCGCCTATCGCAAGCTGAAAGAAACAGGCGGGTCCGGCAATTCGATCCTGATCGCCAGCTTTGCCATGGTGATCATGCTGCTCTTGGGCGTGAACTTCGATCTACGCCTAAGTACAGAGGTCGTC
>CAZBBZ010000154.1:0-6705 GCA_964489925.1 uncultured Rhodobacterales bacterium | reverse complement strand
GATTTGTAAGGGGGAGGCGCTGGTTTTTGCGAATTTGGCCCCTAAAGCTAGGCCGCAGCGGGCTTTTTGGGAAAGTTTCTTTTGGCGAGCCAGTCGATCATTGCCGACGCTGGCATGGGCTGTGCCAAGAAAAAACCCTGCATTTCAGGACATCCCAATTTTGTTAACATCCGGCTTTCGGCACTGGTTTCAACCCCTTCTGCCACGGCGACCACGTCCAACCGACTGGCCTGTTTTAGAATGGATTCCACCCACGCCCGTTGTTCGTTTGCCGTGTCGATGTTTGCGATAAAGGCCCGGTCAATCTTGACCTTGCGTACGGGCAGTTGTTTCAGCTGCTTAATATCCACATGCCCGGCCCCGAAATCGTCAATACACAAAACAAAACCAAGGTCCGTCAAACGCTGCATCGCACGCACTGCATCTTCTTGTAACAGCCCAATGAATTGATCCTCGGAAATTTCCAAGGCCAAGCGGTTTGCATCGAAGTTACAGTTGTCCAAAATCCAACCTACATCGTCCACGAACAAACTATCGCGCAACTGGGCGGCGGTGACGTTGACACTCAGTTGCGGAATTTCATGACCCGCCTGTTCCCATGTTTTGATCGCAGATATGGCCTGATCCAAGACCGCGCGGGTGATGAATTGCGACAGCTCAAATTCTTCGGCAATGTTCAGGAACTGGATCGGGGATAGCAGCCCCAATTCGGGATGCTCCCAACGGGCCAAGGCTTCCACCCCGATAAGCTGTTTTGATCCAGCGGCAAAAATGGGCTGAAAATACGGGATGACCTGATCGTCCTTCAGCGCGTCTACAAGTTCGTCGCGCATTTTTTCCCGGCGTGAGTGATTGGATGTGACGGCGGATGAGAAAAACTGAACATCGCCAAAATCCGAATTTTCCGCCTCGTTCAAGGCCACATTGACGTTGTTGAGTAACGCCTGCGGGGTGGCGCTGTTGGAATCCAAGAACGCCACACCAATTGCGCAGCTGGTTTCGATGTCATCAAACACCGGATCATTTAGGGTCATATTGATACGAGTTTGAATGGCTTCCGCCAAATCCTGCAACGCGCGGTGATCCTCAAAGGTTGATGCTGCCACAAAAAACTCACCCGGCGCGGTACAGGCAATAAAATCCCCCCCCCGGCACACGGATGATATGCGATTGCCCATTTCCCGGTAAATATCCCCGCGCATGCTACGCGATACCAAGCCACCTGATTTTGTGCGCAGCCGGGTGCGGATTTGCAAAACTGCTGCGCGCAATTCGTTTTTACGCGCGAGGTTCGTTAGGTCTTTGACGTAGGTGAACAATTGATCTTGGTTGGGCAAGCCCGTGGTTTCGTCATAGCGGTTTGCGCGTTCTTTCGGATCTTCGATTTGGGCCGCAAACAGGCTTTGCACTTTGCGCGAGGTTTGATTGCCAAACACAAAGCTAAATCCAAGCAGCCCCAGCAAGGCGATCATCGTGCTGCCAAGTCGCATCACGGTTGTCATTGTATTGGCGGTTTCAATGTTGTCTGCCAGATTGATAGACGTGGCATTCAGGCGCGGTGACACTTGGTATTGCACCAAATCTTCGATCATTTTGGCGCTCAACGGGTCAATTCGTCCGGTTGATTTCAGAACCTTTTGGGTGACAAAACTTTCAAACCGGGTCACTGCCACGCCAAAGGACTCTGCGGGTTCGCGCAAGGCTTGATCCAGCTCTGCTTGATCCACCATTTGCTGGGATGCGGGGATGTTATCGAGTTTGCTTGCCTCGGTTACAAAATCGCTTAACAAGGTGCCGACATTTTGCCGCCCCTTATAGCTTTCGGACAGGGTAATTGGCCCTTCAAGGCGACGAATAGCCAGCAAAATATCCGCCAATCGCGTGCCTTGCTGGGCGGCCACTTCCAAAAGGGCCGCATTGCGCGGCGTGCCACTGCTTGCAATAGATACCGCGACAAAGCCGCCAATAATCAGGCTTGCCATGATCGCAGTATGGGCCAGCGCAAATCCGGTAATCCAGCGGCGCAAAATGAATGGAATGTCAGATCCGGGGAGTTTTTCCATGCCTCGGACTTAAAAGGCATTCCCCTAGATTTCTTTAACCAATTTGCACGCGCCGCCGCAGAACCCGGCAAAACTGTGTAAAATTCTATGGGTCCATGATTACGGGTCGGTGATTTGGTCGGTGTTCATATCTGTACCCAGACTCAAAGCCGCAAAATCAAACAGCTCCCGGTCAAGCATATGGCTGGGGCGAATATGACTAAGCGCGCGAAACATCACGTTGCGCCGCCCCGGAGACCGCTTTTCCCATTCGTCCAACATCCCCTTAATCTGCGCCCGTTGCAGACCTTCTTGGCTGCCGCATAAGTCGCAAGGAATGATCGGAAATTCGAGCGCATTTGCATAAGCCTCGCAATCCGCTTCGGCCACATAAGAAAGCGGGCGCACCAACAGCAAATCCCCTTCCTCGTTCTTGAGTTTCGGCGGCATCGACGCCAATCGCCCGCCGTGAAACAGGTTCAAAAAGAAGGTTTCCAGAATATCATCCCGGTGATGGCCTAAAACCACCGTATCGCAACCTTCTTCGCGTGCGATCCGGTACAAATGCCCGCGCCGCAGACGCGAACACAGCGCACAATAGGTGCGTCCCGCAGGCACTTTATCGGTCACGACAGAATAGGTGTCCTGATATTCGATCCGATGGGGAATGTCGTATTTTTCCAAGAAGGCGGGCAAGACCGTGGCCGGGAAATTCGGCTGCCCTTGATCCAAGTTACAGGCGACAATCTCAACCGGCAAAAGCCCGCGCCATTGCAATTCCACCAAGGCGGCAAGCAAAGTATAGCTGTCCTTGCCCCCCGACAAGCAAACCAGCCATTTGGACCCCGGCTTCACCATGCCAAAATCGTCCATCGCTTCGCGGGTGTTGCGAATGATGCGCTTGCGCAGCTTCTTAAACGACGTGCTTTGGGGCGCGTTTTGCAGCAGCTTTGGAATATCGGTATCGTCAAACATGAGGCGGTGAATAGCGCGAAACGTCGCAGATCACAAAGGGCAATCTTTAGGGACCACTTTCATTATGGGCATCATGGGGCATCAGGGCAGGGGTCAGAATTTCGGCCAATCTTGCAAAACTAGCGCGCGCATCGCCGCCCTCGCGCGCGCTAAAGAACGCATCAAGAGCGGGCCACACTTCAATCGCCAGATCAATCGCCGGGTCACTGCCTTTGGCATAAAGCCCGGTTTGAATAAGCACTTCTGAATTTTCATAATCCGACAGGATTTTGCGCGCGATGCTGATGAGCATGTTTTCTTCCCGACTGGCCGCCGCGGGCAGGGCGCGTGACACGGATCGGCGCACATCAATGGCTGGAAAACGCCCCCGTTCCGCAATCTCGCGATCCATCACGATATGCCCATCCAACAGGCCACGCACGATATCGGATACGGGTTCCTCCATGTCCGAGCCCGCCACCAGCACCGAATAAACTGCCGTGATATTTCCCATTGTCCCAACGCCCGTGCCCGCGCGCTCCGTCAAGCTGGCCAGCATATGCGCGGTGCTTGGGGGAAAAGCGCGCAGGCTTGGTTGTTCCCCGGCTGTAAGGGCCACTTCGCGGTGCGCTTCGGCAAAGCGCGACAGACTATCTAGAATCAACAACACGTTTTTGCCGTCATCACGAAAGCCTTCGGCCACGGCTGTTGCGGTCCAAGCCGCGCGTCGTTTCACAAGCGGAGAGCTATCAGACGTCGCCGCCACCACTACACTGCGCGCCATGCCTTTGGCGCCCAACACCTCGGTCACAAAATCACGCACTTCGCGGCCTCGTTCCCCGATCAGCCCAATCACCACATGATCCGCATCAACACCGCGTGCCAAATCCCCCAACAGCGTCGTCTTACCCACACCAGAGCCTGCGAAAATGCCGATCCTTTGCCCGGACACCAGCGGCAGCATCGTATCAAAAGCCCCCAAGCCCGTGTTCAACCGCGCGCCCAGCCCCCGACGTGTCGCCGCTGCAGGCGGGGCGGCACGCAAGCGTTTTTCAACCGTTCCTGCCGCCATCAGCGCCCCGTCAAGCGGCTGGCCAAAGGCATCAATCACGCGCCCCACCCACGCCTGCGACGGAAACAACCGCGCCGGGCCGCAATGCAAAACGCGATCCCCAATCGTCACGCTTATGGCCGCTTCATAAGTCATCACCGTCGCGGATTGACCATCAATGCGAATAACCTCGCCAGACAAGGCATCCGCTTGCCCTGCGTTCACCTCTACCAAATCCCCGATATTGGCGACCGGAGCCAACCCGGTGACCTCTAGGCTGGCGCTTGACACCGTGGACACCAACCCAAACCGCTTGATCGAAGAAATCAATTCCAGCTGTTTGGCCAAGGAAAGAAATGCACTCATCTGGGATAATCCTAAAACTTTGCGTGTTCTCGTTACGTTTTATTCACCATGAACCCTTAAATCTTTGCTTATCCGTTGAGGGAGAAACCCCGATGAATTCGACTATTGGTTTATTGAAAATGGCCAGCGCGCTTGGCAGCTATGCTTATGCGCGCCAAGGTGTGATCGCGCGCAACATCGCAAACGCAGATACCCCTGGGTATAAGGCACAAGATTTTGCGGATTTCACAAATGCCGCAGATCAAGCCTTGCGACAGGGCAGCGCGATTAAGCAAACGCGACCGGGCCATGTTGGTTATGGCAATCACTATGTGGAACTGGCGTTGCAGGACCGCTCTGCCTTTGGCAGCCAGTCGCCAAATGGAAACACCGTCGCGCTCGAGGATCAGATGATCCGCAGTGCAGAAGTTCAACAACAGCATGATCTGGCCCTTGGCGTATATACAAAGACGCTTGGCATTTTGCGTGCAAGTTTGGGGCGCTCTTAGAATTATGAATGATCTCACGAAAAGCATGACCGCAACCGCCAGTGCAATGGCCACACAAGCCGCGCGTTTGCGGGTGACCTCGGAAAACATCGCCAATGCCGATACGCCGGGGTATCGGCGCAAGGTTTTGCCGTTTGAACAGGTCTATAACTCCTCCACAGGGGCCACACGGGTGGCTGCGGGGCAAATAAAACTCGATCAATCCGAGTTGAAACGCACTTATGATCCGGCCCACCCAATGGCCGATACGTCCGGCTATTATAGCGGCTCCAACGTCAATACCTTGCTGGAAGTGGCCGACGCGCGCGAGGCGCAGCGGTCTTATGACGCGAACCTGCGGATGTTCGATCAGGCCCGCAAAATGGCGTCCTCCCTACTTGAATTTTTGCGTAGATAACGATGAACAAAGGTGAATAATGGATATTAAAAACACTGTTGCTGCCCAGGCTTACGCACGCGCACAAGCCACCATTCGCAACGTATCCAACCCAGATGAAATTGCGCAATCCACGCCGGTGGCAGATTTCGCGGCAAGCTTTATCGGCTCTATGAAAGAGAATGAGCAAACCGTCCAAGCCGGGCTGGTGGGCAAAGCCGATCCACATTCCGTGGTCGAAGCGCTTGCCACAACCGAATTGGCGGTCGAAACCGCTGTGACCATCCGCAACAAAGTGGTGGAGGCTTATCAAGAAATCCTTCGGATGCCGGTTTAAGGGGGATCTGGTGAGCGAAGCCGAACTTTTCGATGTGCTAAAGGCGGGCCTCTGGTCCGCTCTTTTGCTTGCCATGCCGATCCTAACCATCACTTTGATCGTGGGCTTGATTGTTGGGCTATTTCAAGCCCTGACATCTATACAAGAAATGACGCTCACCTTTGTCCCCAAATTGGGGGCCGTCTTCTTGGTGTTTTGGGCCACAATGGGCTTTATGGGACAAACCTTGGTGTCCTTCTTTCACCAAGAAATCATTCCAGCCATAGCCTTTCCCTAACTCAAAACAATTCCATTCAATTGTATCAACTTGGCCCGCTTCATTAGCGGTTCTGTTTTGCACTTTTTAACTTAGCAAAGCCATAAGAGCGCCAAGGGTTCAAGTACACGAACCCGCCGTTGAACACGTCAAAACTCACGATAACGAAAGCCGCACGCCCAGATGGATAACATCTCTTATGTAAATCTTACGCGCCAAGTGGCGTTGCGCAATGAACTCCAAATCATCGCAAACAACATCGCCAATATGGGCACCACCGGGTTTCGCGCTGAAGGGATCGTTTTTTCCGAAAGCTTAAAATCCGTGCCAACCGATGGTGGGTCAATTTCCATGACCGGACTTGATGCGCGCTACGTCAATAACTTGCCGGGCACCCAACAAAAAACAGGCGGCACGTTTGATTTGGCAATTGGGGGTGCGGGCTTTTTCATGGTGGAAACCCAAGATGGGGTGCGCCTGACCCGCAATGGTGCTTTTGGTCGAAACGAAAATAGCGAACTGGTTACTTTTGACGGCAACCGCGTGTTGGATGCAGGGGGCGCACCGATCTTTGTGCCACCAGATGCCGCGCAAGTTTCAATTGCTCGCGATGGCACCATGTCGGCCAACGGGCAACTTCAAGCGCAAGTTGGGCTCGTCAATGTTGAAAATGTTGGGGCGTTGACCCGTGAAGGTGCCAACCTATTCGCCACAGATCAAGCGCTTTTGCCGGTAGATGACCCTGTTATTTCTCAAGGTTTTCTAGAGGCCTCCAACGTTAATCCAGTGTTGGAAATCACCCGCATGATCGAAGTGCAGCGCGCCTATGAAATGG
>CAZBBZ010000153.1:1976-6722 GCA_964489925.1 uncultured Rhodobacterales bacterium | reverse complement strand
CTGCAACGCAGGTTTCAGCAGGTTTGACGCATCCATCGCCCCGCCTGATGTGGCACCCGCACCGATCACCGTGTGAATTTCGTCGATGAACAGCACCGCATCGGGGTGATCTTCCAACTCTTTCATCACCGCTTTCAGGCGTTCTTCAAAATCACCGCGATAGCGGGTTCCGGCCAAAAGCGCGCCCATATCAAGCGAAAAGATTGTGGTTTCCGACAAAACCGCCGGGGTTTCGCCCTTGACGATTTTGCGCGCCAGACCTTCGGCAATCGCTGTTTTACCAACGCCTGGATCACCCACCAACAGCGGGTTGTTCTTGCGACGACGGCACAGCACTTGCACGCAGCGCTCAACTTCATGGTCGCGGCCAATCAGCGGATCAATGTCGCCCGCCAAAGATTTAGCATTTAGATCGACGCAATATTTTTCCAGCGCGCTTTCTTTTGCTTCGCCTTCGGGTTTGTCGTCCGACATGGGCATGTCATCCGCACCCGTGGCAGGGCGCGGTTCGCCAAATGACGGATCTTTAGCAACCCCGTGGCTGATAAAGTTCACCGCGTCATAGCGGGTCATATTTTGTTCTTGCAAGAAATAGGCCGCGTGGCTTTCGCGTTCTGCAAAAATGGCGACCAAGACATTGGCGCCCGTCACTTCAGAGCGGCCCGAGGATTGCACATGAATAGCAGCCCGCTGGATCACGCGCTGAAACCCGGTGGTCGGCGCGGCTTCCGATCCGTCCACATCGGAAATCAGGCTTTCCAAATCTTCGTCGATGAATTTCGTTAGCGCCCGGCGCAGGTCCTCAAGAACCACGCCACAGGCGGACATAACCCGCGCCGCGTCTGGTTCATCGGTCAGCGAAAGCAACAGATGTTCCAAAGTCGCAAGCTCATGACGATGCTCGTTCGCGATCGCGAGCGCGTTATGGATGGCTTGTTCTAGTGTGTTTGAAAACGACGGCATGATCTTAAACTCCCAAAATGCGGGTCGGATCTTTCAGCAGAACGACACCGCAACACCCCTAAACATTGATCTACTTAACAACTGTTCAAGGGGTAGCGGGCGAAATCAAGGCATAAATTCCGATTTCTCCAGCATAATTGCGGGTTCTCAATTATCCGTTACTCAAAGCGCACGGCGCGATTGCGCCAAAAGCACAATTTGAAGTGAAGTAGAATTAACAGAGTTTTTGAAATTGAACCGCCGCTGGTTATGCCTAGAATGCGTCCTTGCGTGATCGAATCTCGGCAAAGACCTCTGCATCGCTCGCATCTTCCAATCCCAGACTCGCTTTGAGTGACGCAACATGCGCCCGCAAGAAGGGGTTCGTGGCCAGTTCGGTCGATAACGTCGACGGCACCGTGGCCAGCCCTTTTGCGCGGCGCTCGGAAATTTCATGCACCCGCGCTTTTAGATCAGGATTATCCGGCTCAATCGTCATCGCGAATTTTGCATTCGCCGCCGTATACTCATGGCCCGAGCATATAATCGTATCACTTGGCCAAGCCGCGATTTTCGACAGGCTTTCCCACATCTGCGGCTGCGTGCCTTCAAAGATACGCCCACATCCAAGCGCCATCAGACTATCTGCGGTAAACCCATAGCCCGCTTGCGCGAAATGGATCGCGATATGGCCAATCGTGTGACCCGACACATCAATCACGTCTCCCTGGCTGTCGCCCACGGCAATCACATCGCCTTCACCAACGGCTAAATCCAAAGCGGGTAGGCGGTGCGCATCCGCTTTGGCCCCGGTCACTTTGGACCCGTATTTGGCAACCAACTCTGGCACCCCGTCGATATGATCGAAGTGATGATGGGTCAGGATGATCTGGTCCAAGCCCCACCCTAGCCGATCAAGCTCGTCTATTATGGGTGCAGCTTCCGGCGCATCCACCAGAGCGGTCTGACCGCTCGCATTATCACGCAGCAAGAACGCGTAGTTGTCTGCAAGACACGGCACGGTGATCACTTCTAAAGGCATGGCGCCATTCTCCCCTTTCGCGGCAAAACGTCATATCGTAGATACGAACCAGACCATAAGCGTAAGATTTGTAGGTGTGCAATGCATTTGGATGTCGTGGAACTTCGCGCATTTTACTACCGAACCAAGCTGGGGCGGGCGACCAAGACGTCTTTGCAGAACGCCTTAACTGAAATGTGGGGCGCGGTTGACGGGCAGACGGTGGCCGGATTTGGCTATGCCGTGCATCTTTTGCGACCCTTTTTGCCCAGTGCGCGTCGGGTTCTGTCGCTTATGCCCGATCAGCAAGGCGTGATGGCTTGGCCGCGCGGCACGGAAAACATTTCTGTTCTGGTGGAAGAAACCCGCTGGCCGATCGAGGCTGGATCTATTGATAAACTCGTCGTCGCCCACGGTCTGGAAACCTGCGAACGCCCGGACGCTTTGCTCGCAGAAATCGCTCGCGTGTTGGCACCGGGGGGATCGGCTGTGTTCATCGTTCCCAATCGCGCAGGCTTTTGGGCGCGCCGGGATGTGACGCCCTTTGGCTATGGTCGTCCCTATTCCTTGCGCCAACTGGAAAGCCAATTGCGCCGCAATCGCCTCTACCCTGAATCGCACCGCACTGCATTGCACGCCCCCCCAAGTGATACGCGGTTCTGGCTAAAGACGTGGGGGTTCTGGGAACGCCTTGGCCGCAAGATGGGCCGCAACTTTATGTATGGCGCTTTGATCGTGGAAGCGACGAAACAGGTTTACATCATGCCCAAAGGCGGCGCGGCAGAGGCGATTAAAAAGCCGCTCGAGGTTTTAGAAGGCCTAACAAAGCCCAAACCAAAGGCCGCATCCGGGCGCAATGTCATCCGTTTTGGCAAAAATGACACGCAAAGATAGAGCAACCTAAACCACGCCCCCAAGCGCTCGGATTCGCGTTTTTTGCCTGTTCTGGCCCAAATCTTTTGTGCCAAACGGTCGCAGCAACAGCCGATTTCGCTTAAAGGTATCAAAACAAACAACTTTTTTCGCGAA
The DNA here is from genome assembly GCA_964489925.1 of uncultured Rhodobacterales bacterium. GTDB lineage: Bacteria > Pseudomonadota > Alphaproteobacteria > Rhodobacterales > Rhodobacteraceae > CAYLLD01. Next base: position 3,730 of record CAZBBZ010000153.1, on the reverse strand, counting down.
CCGATTGCACAGGTTCTCTTGCTCTGGAACGAACCCTTTGGTATCACGCGCTCGATTGGCAGAGTTCATCCTATGAAGCTCTGAAATTTGGTGCGCTCTACGCCTCTGCCGCTTGGGTCTGATTAATACAAACCTCCGAAAGGGATCTCCTTGTCAGCGACCGCTTCCTTCAGCCACGGAATTGCCGGCCGTTACGCAACTGCTTTGTTCGAATTGGCAAAAGAGTCAAAAAAGCTTGCGGCGGTGGAAAAAGATTTGGCCGCGTTAGACGCGACACTCGATGCGAGTGACGACCTACGCGATTTGATTGCCTCACCTGTGCATACCCGCGCAGAACAGGGCAACGTCATGGCGCAAGTCGCCAAGAAACTAAAACTAAGCCCGAATGTGACCAACACAATCGCACTGATGGCCGCCAAGCGTCGCTTGTTCGCGCTGCCAGCGATGATTGCATCGGTCAAAGCGCTGATCGCCGCTGAAAAGGGCGAAGTGACCGCTGATGTCACCTCAGCCAAAAAGCTATCTGCGGCGCAGTCCAAAAAGCTGACTGAAACGCTTGGCAAAAAATTCGGTAAGAATATCAAAATTAACGCGACCGTCGATGAAAGCATCATTGGCGGTCTTGTCGTTCGTGTCGGATCACAAATGATCGACACGTCGATTGCGACAAAACTCTCGAAACTACAAAACGCAATGAAAGAGGTCGGATAATGGCACTTCAGGCATCCGAAATTTCTGCGATCCTTAAGGACCAGATCAAGAATTTTGGCAAGGACGCCGAAGTCGCGGAAGTAGGCCGCGTACTTAGCGTCGGTGACGGGATTGCCCGTGTTCACGGCCTAGACAATGTTAAAGCTGGTGAAATGGTTGAATTTCCCGGCGGCATTAAAGGCATGGCGCTGAACTTGGAAATTGACAACGTCGGTGTTGTTATCTTCGGGTCTGACCGCGACATTAAAGAAGGCGATACTGTTAAACGGACGAACTCGATCGTTGACGTTCCAACCGGCAAAGAGCTGCTTGGTCGCGTTGTTGACGGTCTTGGTAACCCAATCGACGGCAAAGGCCCGATCAAATCCAAAACCCGTTCGGTTGCGGATGTGAAAGCGCCGGGCATCATTCCACGTAAATCGGTCCACGAACCGATGGCAACGGGTCTGAAAGCCATCGACAGCTTGATCCCAATCGGCCGTGGCCAGCGCGAACTTATCATTGGCGATCGCCAAACTGGTAAAACCGCCGTGGCTCTCGATGCGATCCTGAACCAAAAAGCATATAACGACGCGGCAGAGAACGAGTACGACAAGCTCTACTGTATCTATGTCGCTGTTGGCCAAAAGCGTTCGACTGTTGCGCAGCTGGTTAAGAAGCTCGAAGAAACTGGCGCGATTGAATACACAATCGTTGTGGCCGCGACCGCGTCTGATCCGGCTCCAATGCAGTTCTTGGCACCCTATGCCGCGACTGCCATGGGCGAGTATTTCCGCGACAACGGTATGCACGGCCTGATGATTTACGATGATTTGACGAAACAAGCGGTTGCTTATCGTCAGATGTCGCTTCTTCTACGTCGTCCACCCGGACGTGAAGCTTACCCCGGTGACGTTTTCTACCTTCACTCCCGTTTGCTAGAGCGTTCGGCGAAACTGAACGAAGAAAACGGCTCAGGCTCGCTCACAGCTCTGCCTGTGATCGAAACTCAAGGCGGCGACGTTTCAGCGTTTATTCCGACAAACGTGATTTCGATCACCGAC
>CAZBBZ010000153.1:0-1966 GCA_964489925.1 uncultured Rhodobacterales bacterium | reverse complement strand
TCTACCAAGGCATCCGTCCTGCGGTGAACACTGGTCTGTCAGTGTCTCGTGTGGGCTCATCGGCGCAAACCAACGCGATGAAATCCGTTGCGGGTTCGATCAAGCTGGAATTGGCGCAGTACCGTGAAATGGCGGCCTTTGCGCAGTTTGGTTCTGACCTTGATGCCTCGACACAAGCCTTGCTGAACCGTGGTGCGCGTTTGACTGAATTGCTCAAGCAGGCGCAATATTCGCCGCTGACCAACGCAGAGCAAGTGATCGTGATCTACGCTGGCACCAAAGGTTACCTTGACGGTATCCCCGTGGGTGACGTTGGACGCTTTGAAAGCGGTTTGCTGGCACATGTGCGCGGCAACCACGCGGATCTTCTAAGCGACATCACCAACAATGACCGTAAGGTTAAAGGTGATCTCGAAGATGCCGTTAAATCTGCCATTGAGGGCTTCGCCAACGATTTCGCTTGAGATCGGCGACTTAAAGGACAAGGGAGACTAACCCATGCCTAACCTCAAGGATCTTAAGATCCGGATCGAAAGCGTTAAATCAACGCGTAAGATCACAAAGGCGATGCAAATGGTCGCGGCTGCAAAATTGCGCCGTGCCCAAGAAAATGCGGAAAGCGCGCGGCCCTATTCCGAGCGTATGGAAACTGTGCTTGGCAATCTGGCCCGTTCAAATGCGGGGTCAGACTCGGCTCCGCGTTTGCTCAAAGGATCAGGCGGCGATCAAACACATATGTTGATCGTGGCCACGTCTGAACGTGGACTTTGCGGCGGGTTTAACTCGTCGATTGTAAAATTGGCGCGCGCAAGGGCAGCTGAATTGCTGGCCGAAGGCAAAACCGTCAAAATTCTGACCGTGGGCAAAAAAGGCCGCGAACAGTTGGGCCGCGATTATGCTGCCTATTTGACGGATCACGTTGATCTGTCCGACGTGAAATCGGTTGGCTATGTTAACGCCAAATCGGTGTCGGACACGGTTATTTCCGGCTTTAACGCTGGCGAGTTTGACGTGGCGACGATCTTTTACAACACGTTTGAAAGCGTGATTAGCCAAGTGCCAACCGCACGCCAGCTGATCCCCGCACAGTTTGCCGTCGCCGAAGAAGACGACGCAGACAGCACGCTTTACGACTACGAGCCTGACGAGACTGAAATTCTTGCCGAGTTGCTGCCCCGTGCAGTGGCAACGCAGATCTTTACGGCTTTGTTGGAAAACGGCGCATCAGAGCAAGGCGCTCGGATGTCGGCGATGGACAACGCGACCCGCAACGCGGGTGAGATGATCGACAAATTGACCATTCAGTTCAACCGTTCGCGTCAAGCCGCGATCACCAACGAACTGATTGAAATTATTTCGGGCGCTGAGGCGCTTTGATAAAGACGACTGGAGAGAGACCAAATGGCAAACGCTAAAGGCAAAATCACGCAAGTAATCGGCGCGGTCGTCGATGTGCAGTTCGACAACGAGCTGCCTGAAATTCTGAACGCTCTGGAAACAGACAACCAAGGCAATCGTCTGGTTCTCGAAGTGGCCCAGCACCTTGGTGAAAACACCGTGCGGACCATTGCGATGGATGCGACCGAAGGCTTGGTACGCGGCACTGTCGTAACCGACATGGGCGGACCGATTTCGATCCCCGTGGGTGACGCAACCTTGGGACGTATCTTGAACGTAACTGGTGATCCAGTTGACGAAGGTGGCCCGGTAAAGGCGAAAGAAAAACGCGCCATTCACCAGCCCGCCCCAGAATTTGCGGATCAGGCGACTGAATCGGAAATCCTTGTAACTGGTATTAAGGTTGTTGATCTGCTCGCGCCTTACTCAAAGGGCGGTAAAATTGGCCTCTTTGGTGGTGCTGGTGTTGGTAAAACCGTTTTGATCATGGAATTGATCAACAACATCGCGAAAGTGCACTCCGGCTATTCCGTGTTTGCGGGTGTTGGTGAGCGGACCCGTGAAGGGA
>CAZBBZ010000152.1:0-6754 GCA_964489925.1 uncultured Rhodobacterales bacterium | reverse complement strand
AATGCCCATGCCATTCGTCGAATTCCTTTTCTGCGTGATGTAAAACCATAACGCCGCACAGAGGATCGAAACAAGCTTTCCATTGACCCAAGCCGCGCAAACCGCCAAGTCTGCAGGCGTATCTTGAAAGTTCTCCGACCATGTCCGCGCCTCGCGACACCCCCAACCGCACAACCAATAGCCGGCCGCAAAATGGAACAGACACGCCGTTTGCACCAGATAATCTAACAGGCATGGCTTGGTTGCTGGCATCGGTTGTGGGTGCCAGCATTATGGCCTTGGGTGTCCGAGAACTCGCAGGGGTGATCGACAGCCGCGCGGTGGTTTTTTACCGCGCAACCCTGACACTTTTGGCGCTGATCATCTATTTTGTCGCCGTCTCGAAATCGCGCGCACAGCTTAAGTTTTCCCAACCTTTGTGGCACCTCATCCGCGGCGTCGCCATCGCCGTTTCCACCCAACTTGGGTTTTATGCCATCACCCATATGCCTTTGGTCACTGCAACGGTGCTATTTTTTACCGCCCCAATTTTTGCAACGCTCATGGCGATCCCGGTACATAAAGAAGTGCCCGGGCCAAGACGCCTTGCCGCAATCGCCGTTGGTTTTGCGGGGGTTTTGATTGTTCTTCGTCCAGATACGGGCCAAATCAGCATGCCAACTTTGGCCGCATTATTTAGCGCCGTGCTTTTTGCATTCGCACTAGTGATTTCGCGCCAAGTCGCGCGCGCGGATGGTTCACTTAGCGTGTTCACCAGTTCGGTCGCGCTGACTAGTTTGGTGTCAGTGCCAATCGCATGGCCTGTCATGCAATTATCAAGCGCCCCTTGGCCCTTGTTCATCTTGGGCATCGTCATCATCGCAGGCGCATTGCGCGGTTTCGCGGATATCCAAGCCTATCGGGTTGGCGAGGCCAGCGTGCTTGCACCTGTTGCCTATACCCGTATCGTTTTGATCGGTTTTGGTGCGTATTTGTTTTTCGGCGAAGTTCCAGAACGCGCGGCATTAATCGGCGCTTTGGTCGTCGTTGGCGCAGCACTTTACATCGCGCAACGCGAACGCGCGGCCAAAGCCAAATTAAAGCCGGTCCCTTAGATCAGAACTTAAAGTTTGATTGCAGCGTCAAAATTGCACCTGATTGAGTAATGCCCGGTGCCGCGCGCATCCGCAATTCGTGATTGCCGACCGTTGCGACGGTCGCTTGAAGACCGCCCACCATAATAAAATCACCAAATGACGGAAGGTTGTCGCGTCCCGCTTCGGTTGGATATTCCGCCAAACCTAAAAAGCCACCGACCCGAACCCGACGCGGTTGGCTGGGCAATAGGTCATATTCCCAGTACCCAACCGAATAGCTGGACAAATCATCAAGTGAGTTCAAAAAGCGCCCGGTTTCAATTCCCACGGCCACTTTCTCGGTATTTTTCAGCGGCGCTTCCGATCCAAACCCGATACCGGGGTTAACTTCTTGGAAGTCACGGCTGGCATCAATATGCGCCGAGGCATGGCTGATGGCCAAATAGTTGTAAGCGCGCGCTGTATTGATTTTATCAACCAACGCACATCCTTGTAGCGCCGCTACACCGCTGAGTGCCGCTGTTAAGAAAAGTGCTTTGCGCATGGGCTTTGTCCCCGTCCTCTAAAACGATTTGCGCGCTGTTAGGGCGGCGGAAATCGTACCTTCATCCAAATAATCCAGCTCTCCCCCGATTGGCACACCCTGAGCAAGGGATGTGATTCGAACCGAATGGCTGGTCAGTTGGTCTGCAATGTAGTGGGATGTGGTCTGCCCGTCGATAGTCGCCCCAAGCGCTAGGATCACTTCTTGGGTTTCTTCGCTTTCAATCCGGCGCAAAAAATACGGAATGCGCAAATTGTCCGGCGTCACCCCGTCTAGGGCAGACAAAACGCCGCCCAAAACGTGATAGCGCCCCTTAAAGACGCGCGCCCGTTCCATCGCCCACAGATCGGCCACATCTTCAACGACACAAATTTCGCCGGTGGCGCGTTTCGGGTCTGCGCAAATTTCGCAGGTTTCAGCGCCTGAAATATTGCCACAGATCACACATTCCCGCGCAGAGGCAGAAACATTCGCCATCGCTTGCGTCAAAGGTTCCAACAACTTGTTGCGCCGTTTGATCATTTGCAAAACGGCGCGGCGCGCAGACCGAGGCCCAAGCCCAGGCAAACGCGCCATCAGGTCGATTAACTGTTGAATTTCGCGGCCTGCCTGCTCTGACATAATGCCCCTCATCTTTTGGACGATAACCTAGCAGAGCATGCAATCAGGCGTAAGCCAGAATTAGAACGGCAGTTTCATGCCCGGCGGCAGTTGCAAACCTTCGGTCAGTTTGCCCATTTCATCGGCCTGCGCGGTGGCGGCTTTGCCTTGCGCGTCTTTGATTGCGGCAAGGATCAAATCTTCGACCACTTCTTTGTCGTCAGGATTGAAAATCGACGGATCGATCGACAAACCAACCAGCGTGCCTTTGGCGTTGGCGGTTGCAACCACCATGCCTGCACCCGCTTCACCTGTAACGATGATATCTTCGAGCTTTTCTTGGGCTTCGGCCATCTTGCCCTGCATTTCTTGGGCGGCCTTCATCATCTTGCCCATATCGCCAAGACCTTTGAGCATGTTTTAATCCTCTTCAAATGGATCGAGTGGGTTCCAGTCGTCATCCACATCGTCGATTGGCGTGGCCGGGTCAAGCGTCTCGCCCTCATCATGCACACGAACATCATTCACAGCCGCGCCCGGAAACGCCGTTAGTGCGGCTTGCACCAGCGGATGTGACTTGGCTTGACCGACCAAATCGTTGCGCGCGGCCTCGTTCACTTCAGATATGGTGGCCGCACCGCCTGATTGAACAACACTGACGGCCCAACGAACACCTGTCCAATTATGCAATGAACGCGACATGCGCTGCGCAAGATCGGGCGCGCAATCGGGTGTGGGTTCAAATTCAATGCGCCCCGGTGCATAGGATACAAGCCGCAGGTTGCTTTCAATTTCCACCTGCAAAGAAATATCGCGATTTCGCTTTGTTAATGCGACCACATCTTCAAAGCGGGCAAACCGCGCAAGCGCTGAAACTTCTGAAACGACGTTGGATGCAGGCTGGGCCGCACCTTCGACCGCCACCAGTTCTAGGGCCGCTGCACGCGCCGTTACGCCGCCGCCACCTCCGCCACTTGAACTTGGGGGGGACGCAACAGGCGCCTGTTCAGTGGAGCGTAGTTTGCGCACAAGATCGGTTGGCGTCGGTAAATCAGATACATGGGTCAGCCGGATCACGGCCATTTCAGCCGCCATCATCGCATTAGGGGCATAGGCCACTTCATCGAGCGCTTTAAGCAGCATTTGCCACATGCGACTAAGCACGCGCATGTGCAAACGATCAGCAATTTCTACGCCACGGGTGCGTTCATCAGGGGAAACGGTCGGATCTTCGGCAGCTTCTGGCGAGATTTTGACCACACTAATCCAGTGAGTAACTTCCGCAAGATCGCGCAGCACCGCCATCGGGTCCGCCCCATCTGCGTATTGCGAAGCGAGTTCTTGCAAAGCGCGCCCCGGTTCACCGCGCAGGATGAATTCCAAAAGATCAATCACCCGGCCTCGGTCAGATAGGCCAAGCATCAAACGAACCGCTTCCCGGTCTGTTTCACCGCCCCCATGGGCAATGGCTTGATCCAGCAGCGACAACGCATCCCGCGCCGACCCTTCGGCTGCACGGGCAATCAGTGCCAAGGCTTCATCGGAAATTTGCGCGCTTTCCTTGTCAGAAATATCGCGCAGAAATTCGATCATCACTTCAGGCTCAAAGCGACGCAGATCAAACCGCTGACAGCGCGACAACACCGTGACCGGCACTTTGCGAATTTCTGTGGTCGCAAAAATGAACTTCACATGCTCTGGTGGTTCTTCAAGAGTTTTAAGCAACGCATTGAAAGCACTCGACGAAAGCATATGCACCTCGTCAATGATGAACACTTTGTAGCGCCCTTGGGACGGGGCATAGGCCACCGTGTCGATGATGACATCGCGCACATTTTGAACGCCCGTGTTGGACGCCGCATCAATTTCCAGAATATCGACGTGGTTGCCTTCGGTGATCGCTTGGCAGTTAGAACATTTCCCGCAGGGTTCAATCGTCGGGCCACCCTGCCCGTCCGTCCCAATGCAGTTCAAACCCTTCGCAATAATCCGTGCCGTGGTGGTTTTGCCAATACCCCGCAGGCCCGTCAAAACAAAGGCATGCGCAATCCGATCCGCCTCGAACGCATTCTTGAGAGTCCGCACCATCGCCTCTTGCCCGCGCAAGTCGGTAAAAGTCGTTGGTCGATATTTTCGCGCCAAAACCTGATATTCAGATGGGCCGTCCCCTTGAACCAATGCGAATCCCCCACTGTGGTCAAGTGGCTACGGTATTTTGTCTAATCCAAGGTGGCAAGCCATAGTAAAGGCCACCATAGCAATGGGTTGAAATTTGCCTATTACATTGTTTTTACGTCATTTTTTGCCCGCGATTTGCGGTTAACTTTCCTTGATCCAAAGGTCCTTTGATAGATGAGCGCCCCCCCTAAAAATGGCGACAATTTCATCGTTTTGATTGGTCACAGTCACATCAATCGTCGCCGTGCGCCCTGTGGCGTGAATTTCGGTTGCCAGCGCGGTTAAGTGATCCCCGGGATGCACTGGAGCTACATAGGTGATGGACCCGGTGTGGCCATATCCCAAACGATTGCGCGTGTTCGCACAGTATCCGAAGGCCGCCACTGCCAGAAAATAGATCACGCCCCCATGCCCCGTGCCATGGCCGTTCAGATGGTCCTTGGTCAGGGTCATTTCGGCCCCAATTTTCCCCGGCGCCACACTTACGATATTGATCCCCATCCCCAAGGTGCCTGTGTCATTGGCCCCAAAAGCTTTTACCGCCTCTTTGCTAAGATCTTTGCCCATTTCGCCCCTCTAAGTTGCTCGTTTCGAATGCAAGTGTCGCTTGCAATTCCCCATGGTTCCCGCACAAAGGAGTTCAGGTCAATCATCACAACAACAACGAACAACAGGCCATGACCCGAAATCTGATAATTGCCGCGTTTATCGCGCTTAGTTCTGCCGCCCAAGGGTCTGCTGCGCAGGCGCAAACCTTAGGTTGGGCCTCCGATTGCGAGGGGGACAGCTGTTTGTATAGCCGCACCATGCGCAGCGCTCTGGGCGATATCTTAACGCTGGATATCTTGGTGAATGCGAATGCGGGGCGAGCCTCTGTGGTGGCCACTTTGCCCTTGGGTACAGCGATTGAGCCGGGTGTTGAAGTGTCAACTTGGGGAACCACCGCCCAGCGAGCGTTTCGCGTGTGCCTAGAGGATGGTTGTCGCGTGGCTTACGATCTGGACAGCATCGGCTTTGCCGGATTGCTGCAATCAGGCCAGATTGATTTTATGTTTTATAAATTCTCTCAAGAGGTTCCGGTGTCCGTTGCCGTTCCCCTCGATGGGCTGAAAGAAGCCATTCGCGCCACTCAGTAAAACGCCCCCAATTCCTATGAACTGGAGGCGCTAAGTCTTTCATATTAAAGCATTATTGCCCGGTTGTGACCGAGGTCCAAAGCCGTGTCACCAGACGGTCAAACTTTGGGGGCTTTACTTCTGATGGCCAAAGGTTCGCTTTGGCGTCCTCAGTTGGGAAAATGCCCGGATCCGAGGTGATTTCCTCGTCGATCATCGCCATGGCATCCGCATTGGCTGACGCATACCAAACATAGTTGGTGATATCGGCAGTGATCTGCGGGTCCATAATGAAGTTGATGAACTTATGAGCCGCACTTGGGTTCGGCGCATCTGCAGGAATTGCCAACATATCAAACCACTGAAGCGCGCCCTCTTTGGGGATGATATAGGCAATAGAATTGCCGTTTTCCGCTTCATCCGCGCGATCACGGGCTTGGAAAATATCGCCAGACCAGCCCACAGCCACACAGATATCGCCATTGGCCAAGTCATTGATATATTGCGATGAATGGAAATAACGCACATGCGGGCGAATGGATTTCAGCAACTCTCCGGCTTGGTCCAACTCATCTGTATTTTCGGAATTCGGATCAAACCCAAGGAAATTCAGTGCAGCCGGGACGATTTCGGTCGGTGCATCCAAGATAGAAACGCCGCAATCGCCCAGCTTGGCAATGGTTTCTGGGTTAAACACGATATCCCAACTGTCAGCCACGTAATCTGCGCCCAAACGCTCGGTCAGCATATCGACGTTAAAGCCAATGCCCGTGGTGCCCCACATATAGATCACCGAATGCGCGTTATCCGCGTCATAACCCGCAGCCCCCGCCATCAGGTCCGCATCCATATGGGTCAGGTTTGGCAATTGCGCCTTATCAAGCGGCTGATAGATGCCCGCTTCGATCTGGCGTTGCAAAAAGTCGGAGGTCGGCACAACCACGTCATAGCCCGACGCGCCCGCCAACATTTTGGCTTCAAGCACTTCGTTGCTGTCATAAACGTCGTAAACCACCTCGATACCAGTGGCCGCGGTGAATTTTTCGATCGTGTCCTCAGCGATGTAGTCGGACCAGTTATAGACGTTAAGCGTTTCAGCGCTGGCTGAAATCGGCAACGCAAGGGCGGCAAGCGCCATAGCAGATTTAATCATGTTGGGGGTGTCTCCGCGAAGTTTGTTCTCGGGTTCGGACTTTAAGCCCGCCCAATAGAACGCACAAGCGCGAAGCGCCGCAATGCGG
>CAZBBZ010000151.1:6527-6806 GCA_964489925.1 uncultured Rhodobacterales bacterium | reverse complement strand
GATGCAGCTGCTACAGCCACGTCGACGCTGGCGTTGTACCAGAGCCAAAAGGCTCACTTTCAGGTAAGTACTTCTGCGACGACAACCGCGATGGCCTCGACAACGACGCCGACAACGGTCTTGAAGGCGTTACAGTTGAACTGCTCGATGCTGATGGCAACCCAACAGGCATCACCACCACGACTGCCGCTGACGGTTCCTACAGCTTTGGCGACCTAACGCCCGGCACCTACGGCGTGAAGTTCACTGACGATTCAGGCAAGCTGCTGACAACGCAAA
>CAZBBZ010000151.1:0-6427 GCA_964489925.1 uncultured Rhodobacterales bacterium | reverse complement strand
CTGGTGTTGTTGAGCCGCTTGGCTCGCTGTCAGGCACCTACTTCTGCGATGACAATCGCGATGGTCTGGACAACGACAACAACGGTCTTGAAGGTGTGACGGTTGAACTGCTGGATGCCGCTGGCAACCCAACAGGCATCACCACCACAACAGGCGCAAATGGCTCTTACAGCTTCGGCGATCTGGTTGCTGGCACCTACGGCGTGAAGTTCACTGACGATTCAGGCAAGCTGCTGACAACGCAAAACGTTGACGGCGATGCGAGCGATGACATCGACAGCGACGCGTCTGACCTCGGCAACGGCATGAGCGAGATCACTGGCATCACGGTCAACTCCGGTGAGAACACACCAGACAACGACGCTGGTGTTGTTGAGCCGCTTGGCTCGCTGTCAGGCACCTACTTCTGCGATGACAACGAAGACGGCTTGGACAACGATGCTGACAACGGTGTTCTGGGTGTGACGGTTGAATTGCTTGACGAAAACGGCGATCCAACTGGCATCACCACAACCACGGCTGATGACGGTTCCTATAGCTTCGGCAACTTGGTTCCGGGATCATACGGTGTGAAGTTCACTGACGACTCTGGCAAGGTTCTGACCACTCAGAACGTTGATGGCGACGCAAGTGACGACATCGACAGTGATGCAGCCGACATTGGCGGCGGCATGAGCCAGATCACAGGTATCACCGTAACGTCAGGCGAAAACACGCCAAACAACGACGCTGGGGCATTCGTTCCCAAAGGGTCGCTGTCGGGTAAGTACTTCTGCGACGAAAACGAAGACGGTCTGGACAACGAAGCTGACAATGGTCTGAAAAGTGTGACGGTTGAACTGCTGGATGCCGCTGGCAACCCAACAGGTGCAACCACCACCACAGATGAAGACGGTTTCTACAGCTTCGGCGATCTGGTTCCGGGATCATACGGTGTGAAGTTCACTGATGACTCTGGCAAGGTTCTGACAACGCAAAATGTAGATGGCGACGCAAGCGACGACATCGACAGCGATGCCAGCGATCTTGGCAACGGTATGAGCCAGATCACAGGTATCGTAGTTGTTTCTGGCACCAATACGCCTGACAACGACGCGGGTGCTTATGAGCCAAACGAAGCGCCAGTTGCTGGTGACGATGCTTATGGCAAGTCCTGTGCGGACAAACCATTGACGTTGGATGTTCTGGATAACGACAGCGATGCGGAAGGCCCGGTTACAATCACTGCGGTTGACGGCAAAGCCTTCGGTGACGATGGTTCGGTTGTTCTGGATAACGGCGTTACGGTTACCTTGGTCGATGGCAAACTGGATGTTGATTATTCAACATCGCCAGCGGTTGTTGCGATTGGTGTTGGCACTGAATTGCCTTGGTCGTTCAACTACACCATCGAAGATTCCGAAGGTGCGTCAGCGACTGCTCAGGTTGATCTAACCGTATGTGGTGCTTTCGAAACTGCGGAAGAATGGGCGGCAACATTGCCAACCGACGTGGTGAAGTACGAAATCACAGATCCACTTCGTTTCAGCTCGCTGGATCGCGATGAGATGTACACGTTGAACCTGACTGATGCAGGTGACTTCGATGGCGTCTTTGCCAAAGCTTACTGTGTGGCGGTCGACGCGCCGCTAGAGACAGCTGAAGCATTCGATGGCAAAGCCCAAATCGAAGGCACCTTGGTTTACGCAACAGCAGCAAGTGCGGCCGCCATTTCAGGTACATATACGAACATCAAAGGCGAAGAGTATAATGTGCTGAAAGGTATTGGTTGTGATGGTGATGCGGCGGTGGATAACATCGACGAGATCACTTGGATCTTGAACCAAGATTGGACCATGATGGATAACGGTGAAGGCGAAAGCTACACCGATGAAGAAGTCCAATATGCAATCTGGTGTCTGACCGACAACGCAACTTCGGGCGCAAGCGGCAAAGTTCTGCAAAACGCTGGTGAAATCGCTGCTTTGGCATCGGTTGAAGGCGAAGGCTTTGAAGCCGGCGCTGGCGACTTGGCTGGTGTGTTCGTGGTTCCAACGCAGGATGAAATCGACGCGGGCAACACCCAGCCGATGATCATTGCAATGGAAATTCCTGATTGCATCTGCTGATAGCGACCTGATTTTGGGGCGGCTTGTTCGCCCCAATTAAAAAATAGACGCCCCCGGGGAAACCTCCTCGGGGGCGTTTTTTATGCGGCATTGCCCTTCCGGTTGCGCGCGTGTCGCACCGGAGGGGCTGTTGGCTATAAGGTTAGATCAAGACGCCACCGCGCCCGTTACATCTGTCACCCCAACAAAAGCACGGTATCAGCGCTCAAATCTTCCAGCGTCGTGTTGCTAAGAATAACGCTTAGCTCTGCGGTTTCGATCACCACATCATCCCCATGCACTGTTGCCGCCTCCAGAACCGCCTCAAGTGATTGGAACTGGGCAAAGGCCATCACGTCAGCTTCATTGGCGGACTGGTTGAAGTCATCGACCACAACTTGGCCCGTTGCGGTTTCCCCAAAGACAAACATGTCGTCGCCATGACCCCCATTAAAGCGGTCAGACCCGGATGCGGCATAAAGCACGTCGTCGCCTTCTGCGCCGTAAAGATGATCGTCGCCCGCAGCCCCGGTCAACTGGTCCGCACCTGCGCCGCCATGCAAAATATCGTCGGCCTGCGTGCCCATCACCACATCGTCGCCCCCATGGGCAAATACGACTGTGCCTGTCAGCTGATTGTCCGCGTCATCCCCTTGGGTGGTTTCTTCATAGTCCACGTCTTTGTTGAGCCCGAAAAATTTGAACGAGGACCGTGACGCCAAGCCGCTGTCTGTGACTTTGAACGTCTTGCTTTGTGCAAAGGCACTTTCAGAAAACCGCACGGTTTCTATGTTGTAGGCAAGGTCGAGACCAAATTCAGCGGAAAAGAACGCCGTCGCCCCATCATCAAGCGCAAAGACCTGCCAGTCATCGACCTTGCCTTGCAAAAACAGTTTGTCCCAACCGTCACCGCCATCAACAACATCGGACCCCAAACCGGTTCTGATTTTGTCGTTGCCCCCTAAGCCTTCGATGTAGTCATTCCCATCGCGGCCCCCCAGTCGGTCTTTTTCTTCCGAGCCAATGACAAAAGCGGGCGCATCAACATGATCGCTGGCCTTTGTTGCTTTATCCTCGACCCAAACCGACTTGCGTTTGCGATCCGATAGCTCGGACACAATGATCACGCTATCGCGCTCTGTCAGCTCGTAAAACCGCGAGTTGCCGATCCGGTCCAACGCGTCTGTGGAAACCCCGGCAATATGCCCTGACCAGCCCCCCAAGAGATTATCAAAAGCGAAATCGCCAAACGGGAACCGCTTGTTGGCGAAGGTATCGTTAAAGATAATCAAATTGTCTGTTGAACTGTCAAAGTTCAAATCTTGGCCAAGCAAGTCAGGATTGGCCGCGCGTGCCTCTTGGCCGGATTGGTATTCACCGGCTGCGCGATGCACCACGTCATTTTCATAGCCGATGTTCAAAACCCGGTCGTTATCATCGTAAATGATTGGGCCACCATGGGCGATGTAATCAGACTCCAGATAAAACCCGTCAGAGAACGTTTCCGCATTGCGCGCAATCAGGTTCGTCCAGCCCGCCCCTTGGGAATAGCCGGTGATCATAACATCAGCGCCAGTTAACCCCGCAGCCGTGGCGTAATCGGCCAGCAGATCCATATAGGCTTCGGCCCCCTCAAGACCCGTCCCAGCCGGAAGATCATCATGGTTGGCCCGGTCCGTGGGGTGGTTTGTCGGCGCATAACCAGCCGCGACCGAAACCAATGCCCCCGTGTCATCAAACTGGCCAAACATCATCATTTGCGGGCCACCAAATTTGTCACCGGTTTGGGGGCCATCAAAGGGATAAAAGCCCCATTTATCTTGGATATCCGCAGGCAGACCCAATTCGCTCGGGGTCAGCTCGCGCCAGCCTTCGGGTAGCGGATTGTCAATCGGCACACCGCGCTTTTTGCTAACATATTCTGCCAAGTCATGGCTCAGCAGCGCTTTGTCCTTGGCTTGCTGAGTTGTGTAAGTCTTGTAATCAAAAATACCCATCTGGGGCCCCCAATTTTTTAATGGTTACGAGCCACCTTGTGCCACGAGCGGGGCGTCAAAAAATAAACCCAATGTAATGATTTATTACGTTTTGTACGGCCTCTAAACTTGTTGGAACTTACAGGCTAAAAATGTTCATGTCTGATCGCTATAAAATCGTCATCGTCGAAGATGACCTGGAAATCGGTCCTATGACTTGCGCGGTCTTAAAACGCGAAGGCTTGGATGCCGTTCTGGTTACCAGCGGTGCGGCGCTGGATGGTTTGATGGCCGCAGGGCGGGTTGATTTGATCGTGCTCGACATCATGCTGCCGGGCGAAGATGGGCTGTCGATTTGCAAGCGGGTTTCCCCCCATGTTCCTGTCATTTTGCTTACCGCACGCGCAGATGATTTGGACCGGATCATCGGCTTGGAACTGGGGGCGGATGACTATTTGGGCAAGCCGTTTAACCCCCGCGAATTGGTCGCCCGTATTCGCGCTATTTTGCGCCGCGCCGATACATCGCGTGCTGACACATCGCGCACAGCTTTGGGCGGGCAGGTGAGTGTCGAGGAACTGACGTTCGATTTTGATCGGCTCTCTGCCACGCGTGATGCCAAAGCTCTGACCCTGACCTCTGGTGAATTTGGCCTGATGCGCGCCTTTGTCAGCAATCCAGGTAAAATTCTGTCCCGTGATGCGCTGATGGATGCGGCCCATCGGCGCAAGAGCGACCCTTTTGATCGCACGATTGATGTGCAGGTCAGCCGATTGCGCGCCAAGATCGGTGACACGGACAAGCCTCCGCGTTTGATTAAAACTGTGCGCAACGAAGGCTACGTGTTCGTTGGTGAAATTCAGGCAAACCCGCCATGACCCGCAGCATTTTGGTGCGCATCGCCATCCCTTTGATCATTATTGTTCTGGTGATGCAGTTTGTGGCGATGTCCGCCTTTGTGCGTCACTGGTCCAGCAGCCGCACCCAACCCCATGAACGCGAACTTCTGTTGCCCGACCGCGTGTTTGCCATAGCGGATTTGCTGGAACAGGCGGATGACCCTGATGTGCTGCTTCGCGCGCTAAACGGGCCGCAATTGGTGGTCCGTCTTGACGACACGCCAGTGAGCGATCTGGTGAAAGGCTTTGATCGCTTGGCAATCGCTGAAAACTGGTTTTCGCACCTGCAGCCCGACACCCAAGATCGGGAGTTTGCGGTCTTTGTTGCCATTCCCGCAGGCACGGACAAGGCGACGCTCAGTGGTATTGATGCTCAATCTATCTGGACGAGCTACCCCATGCGCGTGGCGGTTCGCCTTAAGACGGGCGGCACCTTGGTTCTGGAAACCCGAGGTGATCTGATCAACAAGGTTTATTCTTTGCCCTATGGCGTGTTCAACGGCATGTTAGGTGCGATCTGCGTTGTGATTGCCATCGGTCTTTTGTTTCGCGAAACCGCGCCTTTGCGCGCGCTGGACAAAGCTGCACGGGCCTTTGGCGCGACGGGCAAGGCCACCCATGTAGAGCTGCGCGGGGCAAAAGATGTGCGCAGTCTGATCGGCTCTTTTAATGCTATGCAGGCGCGTATCGGCAATCTGCTGGAAACACGGACCGTGATGCTCGGGGCCATTGGCCACGATATGCGCACCCATCTGACCCGTCTTAGGTTGAAAGCGGATCAGCGTGAAACGGACCTCTTTGCCGATGATATCGACCGGATCGCAGGCATCATGGATAATTGTCTGACACTCGCAAAACCTGCCCCCGATGCCCTTGAGCTGCCAAGCCTAGAGGTTTGGGACGCCCTTGCGCTGTTTGATTGGGACAAGGTGGAGGGGATTGGACCAAACGATGATCTGCAGCTGTTTTGCAACCGCGTTGAGTTCGACAGAATTGTGACCAACCTGTTCCAAAACGCCCGCCGCTGCGCTGACCAAGTTTGGGTGCACGTATCCGTGAACGCGCCCCATACCGTCATTAAAATCATGGACAACGGACCTGGGATTTCTGGTGCGGATATGGAGCGTGTTTTGCAACCCTTCGAGCAAGGGGCAGCAGCGGCAACCCGCAACTCCGCTGGTAGTGGGCTGGGGCTTTCGATTGTGAACGTTCTAACCCTGCGCAACCATGGCAGTTTTGCGGTGAAGAACTTGGACATAGGCGGGTTAGAAGCAGAATTGCGGTTCCTAACAGCGCCGTCCTCTTAGCTGCCTATGTATTGGGTTGAGCCATTGGCGGCCTTTAGGTCAAGCGCTTAGCCAGACCGGGGGATGGCGACCCGATCGTAGTTCTACTTACTTTATGCCAGCCAAATAACTCTTACTTGGATATGAAGCACCAAGCCCCACCAAATCGCCAGCCCTTG
>CAZBBZ010000150.1:6319-6815 GCA_964489925.1 uncultured Rhodobacterales bacterium | reverse complement strand
CAACGGTTTTCGAGACCGCCCCGTTCGACCACTCCGGCACCTCTCCGCGGGGATCTCGGCGTCTATAGCCAAAGAGATAATAGAAGATCAATAGAGGAAGCAGTGAAACGACTGCTTCCTCTCTTTGCTTGGAGCTATAAGACCCCCTTAGACGAAATCGTCGCTGGAAAATCCGATTTGGAAGCGCAGCAAATTTCCATCCTCAAGGGAAAACTCATCCGAGCGGCCACTTGCCAGAATATCACTGTCGCGCCCTTCGCGCGGGCCTTGATTGGCGGCAACCAAGCTTTCACCCGCCCCTAGCCCGTCAAAGGTCAGATAGTAATCGCCCGTATCAACGCCCTCGAACCGATAGATGCCGTACTGGTTTGTCACCGCACTGAGCTGCGCGCCCGTATCCGCATCATTCAGCGTCACGCTGCGGCCCTGCACCAACGCATCGCCCGCGCTGGCATCATAAATGCCGTCGCCGTTCATATCCTCAAAGACAAAGCCG
>CAZBBZ010000150.1:0-6309 GCA_964489925.1 uncultured Rhodobacterales bacterium | reverse complement strand
TCATCGTCGTCAGCCCCAAGCCCTGCTTGCAACCGCTCAACATCGCTGCTGTCGATTGTAAACAGCTCTGACAACCCGCTCTGTGGTCCCACCACATCGCTGTCGCGCCCTTCAATGCTGCCCTGATTTGCATCCACAAACCCATAGCTATCCGGCGTTTCAAACTGCAAACGGTAATCGCCGTACACCACATCATCAAAGCGATAGAAGCCTTGGTTGTTCGTCATTGTGGTCTCAACAGTCACCCCATCGCTTTCCCGGACCAGTTGCACACCGACCCCGGCAAACAAAGCGTCGCCGCTGTCATAAACCTGCGTTCCGTTCAGATCATCAAAGGCATAGCCACGGATTTGCCCGTCCGCCACGGCTTCAACCTTTTCAACCCCCGCCTTCAGTCGAGAAATCGTGCCTTCGCTTACGGTAACGATATTCGACGTCCCCGTTTCCACATCAGCAATTTCGCTGCCGCGACTGATGTCCGCAAAAGGTGTTACAAAGGCAAACCCTTCAGGGGTTTCGACCTGAACGCGGTAATCGCCCACGGCAATATCATCGAAGCGAAAGGTGCCAAATCTGTTGGTGAGCGCGGTATCAAGCACCTCGCCATCGGTCGACAGCAAGTTGACCACAACACCGTCAACCAATCTATCCGCATCCCGCGTATCGGTGGTCTCAAGATATTTTTCGTCCCAGAAGGTTCCCGGCTCACTGCGATCTTCAAAAACAAAGCCTCGCAGATCTCCGACGCTGCCCTCGACATTATCCGCAACCGCTTGAGCGTCAAAAATACGCGCCTGAATTTCCGGCGCACTGCCGTTGGTCCAAAGCGTCACGATATCGCCATTGTCCAGAATTGTCTGGGCAAGCTCCGAAACTTCACTGCCCCCATCACTAACGGCAAACTCGTCACTGCGTGGGGTGCCGTCTGCGTTGAACACACGCCCGCGAACCCCGTCCAAATCAATCGTACGGCTATCCCAGCTTACAAAAAAGCCGCCATCCGCAAGCGCAGAAATATGTGGCATTGTACCAAAATCAAGACGCGCGGTTTGGTTAAAAACAAAAGCTTCGCCAATTGGCGTGCCGTCTGCTTCATACAAACTGACGGCGCCATTACTTTCGTTTGTGGACCAAGCCACAGCGATTGTTCCGTTTTCCAACTGCACGCCAGTACCCGCATTGTAGGGGCCTGAAACATCGGAAACAGCGATCAAATCGCTTTGAGGATTTAATGCATCGTCAAACAGGACCATGGCAAGATCGTTTGAATAAGGAACGATCGACGCGAAACCGCCGCCGTCTAAGGGGATGAGTTCCAAGCTTTGCTGTCTGGCGTCAGAGAACCCAAGATCCAATGGTACTTGTGGCGACAGCGCTTCTCCCTGTGGCGAAAAAAGACGCCCCTCAGCGTTGAAGTTAAACGCGCCAGCCCAACCGATTAAGATGTTACCATTGTCCAAAACGGTCGCCGTCGGCGTTGTTGAAAACCCAGCCGTCGACTGATCGACGACGAACGCACCTGTGGTCGGCTGCCCATCAGGGCCATAAATGCGAGCCAAAATATCAGACGTCTGTCCAGCACGTTCGTCTGTGACGTAATTCGTCCAAACCACGACAAAGCCACCATCGGGCGTTGCTGTCACATTCGATTGTTGATGAGTCCCCGCACCATTGCTGACCTCAAAGCCCGCGTCTCGCGGTGTGCCGTCGGCATTATATAGCCTCGCCTCAACCCTAGCGTTGAAATCTCCCGGAATAACGGTGCTATAAGTAAATTCCGTATAGCACCTGCACAAAGCCGCCATCAGATAGTGATGCGATTTCATTATAATTAGTCCGCTCGACGCTGACACCAAATGAGCCGTTAATGTTACCAGTTCCCATAAATTTTCGCCCCCAAAGCGTATAAAAAATAATCTTTCTAGTAATTTGAAAGTAACAAGCAGAAAAATAAGGTACAAGCCGAAATACAATATCGCGTGCGTAATATAGCGAACTGGTTCTATTGCTTCGCCAAAAACAAAAACGCAGCCCCCAAAAATGAAGGGCTGCGTCGTTGCGGATTAGCCAATGGCCAATCCTGTGTGCGCCTTAGAACCGAACTTTCCGCCTTGGACGATGAAAAAACCAAGGCGAAAAGGAATTCGTTTCTTAGGAATTAGCAGATCGCGTCTGTGTGCTCGATGCCGATGATGAAAGGCTGCACATTGGCAGGCGCTTCGTCAGCTGCTGGAACGATCAGAACGGTATGGATGTCGCCGTTGCCAGCTTCAAAACCTTCGCCATTCTCAAGCGCTAGATCGATGATTTCTTCAGCGTTGGCTGTTGTGCCGCCACCAAGAGTTGTTGTTTCATCGTCTACCAGACCCCAGATCGCGCCTTGGATTTCCGCGTCGGTGTAGGCTTCGCCTGTGCCGTCGCCGTTGTCCATGGATGTGAAGTCTTGGTTCAAGATCCAAGTGATTAGATCAAGGTTTTCAGCACCAGTTTCGCCGTTCACACCAACACCATCAAGAAGGTCAACAGCATTCGCAGCAGTCGCTTCCATCATAGTTCCAGTGATCTTTGGCGCAGAAGCCAGATCAGCACCAGTTTCAAGCGCGTCATAAGCACCAACACAGTAAGCGGAAGTGAAAGACACACCGTCAAAACGAGCGTCGCCAGAGTCTGCGATCATCAAAGTGTAGGCGTCAACGTCGTTGCCATAAAGGAAGTCATCAGCAACACAGTACTCAAACTCACCTACGGGCAGAGTTTCAGCGAAGGTCAGAGTTTCAGCAACTTCGCCAGCACCCAAATCTTCGTATTTTACACCGCTTGTATTACGTGAATAGCAAACTTCAAGCGTAACGCCTGCAGCAGGAACAGCACCTTTGAACGTGAAGTAGCTTGCGTCCGAACCTTCTTGCTCGATCTCAACCAAACGGTATTTTTTGCCGTCTGAGCCACGCAGGGTGTGGATCGTCTCGGCGTAGATTTGACCGCCGTTACCAGCTTCGCCGTCACAGCCTTTGATTTCAGCAGTTTGACCGGATTTGTCGCGCGCTTTGTCGTCGCCCCAGCATCCACGTCCGTCGCCGGAAAGCTTTTTGTCGTTGTCGTCAACAGTGATTGTTACGTCAGCCGCAACTGGCATGTCGAAAGAAGAACCACATTTCAGGCTGGCACCAAGTGCAGCAGCAGAGAATGCAGAAAATTCAAGCGCGTTGTCTGCTGGCTCAATAGGCTCAACAACAGGCGCACAGATTTTGATTTCAGGTTTAACGATCTCAAGCTTAGGCTTGCAGATCTCTACTTTAGGCTCGGCAGGCTTACATTTGTTTGCCCAAGAATACTTGTTCCAGCCCCAGCTTTTAGTCTGCCAGCTACAACCGCTGTTGTAGTGGTTGCTGTGACCGTGATGGCCGCCAAAGTTACCCCAGTTAAAATTCCAAAAAGTCATGATCGTTACTCCACACATCGATCTAAAAAACACATTTACAAGAGAACCACTGAGTAAGCGTACAAGCTAAACACATCAGCAACTCGTCCTCTGGTGCCAATAACTACTTGGAACTGAGATTCGTTCAATCAATCTGTGGCGCGAATTGGGCAGCTGTGTTTGCAGCAGCACAAATAACCCATAAAACAACCGTAAATAAAACCTATAAGCTATTGTTTTTATTATAAAATATCAAAATACGCCACATTTAACCCAAATTCTATTCAGGGCAAAACTCAGGCGATCCTGCCCAAATTCGCATCTCAGGCCGATTTCGTTGATGATTTATTGGCGCGGTTATTCATGGTTTTACTTAGAACCGCGCCCTAAAACCGCCGAAAGCTCGTCCATATTCTTAATTGTGACCTCGCGTTGCGCAAATGGGATTTCGATCCCCGCCTCTGCCAACCGCTCTGCAATCGCGAAGTTCATGTCAGAACTCACGCTAAGCTTATTGTTCACGTCACGAATTTGCGCGCGGATTTCAAAATCCATTGAATCCGCCCCAAAGCCGCGAAACACCACGCTTGGTTCTGGGAATTGCAAAACCTGCTCGTGACTTTGCGCGATCCCTTTGAGCAGCGCCTCGACCTCGCGCACATCACTGCCATAGGCCACGCCAATCGGCACCACCACACGCCCGGTCAGATTAGAATGAGTGCGGTTCAGCACCGTGCCAGCAATCAATTCAGCATTGGGCACAATCACCGTGGATTTGTCGAAAGTATCAATCAGCGTCGAGCGCACCGAGATTTGCCGCACATAGCCTGCAAAACCTGCAACCTCGATCCAGTCCCCTTCTTTAATAGGGCGCTCGATCAGCAAAATGATCCCGGAAACGAAATTCGACACAATCGCCTGCAACCCGAAACCGATGCCCACAGACAATGCCCCCGCGACAATCGCCAGATTGGACAGGTTCAACCCGGTCGAGGTAATCGCCACCAACGCGGCCAAGAATATCCCCACATAGCCCAAGCCCGCCAGAACCGCGTTCTTTGCCCCGATGTCCATATCCGTGCGCGGCAACACAGATGATCGCACCGCCGCCTGCACCG
Source organism: uncultured Rhodobacterales bacterium (assembly GCA_964489925.1). GTDB lineage: Bacteria > Pseudomonadota > Alphaproteobacteria > Rhodobacterales > Rhodobacteraceae > CAYLLD01. The sequence continues at coordinate 1,770 of CAZBBZ010000150.1, read as the reverse complement.
AGCGCGTGATTGCATAGCCAATCGCAAAGACCAGAATAAACGTCAGCAGTTCCGTGATCGAAAACCGCGCATCGCCAATGGGAACCCCTTCGCGCAGCCAAACCCAGATTTCCTGCAAATCCGCCATGCGCGCGCCCCAGATCAGCGCGACAAGCGGCACACCAGCCGCAAGGATCAAAAAGCCGATCAGCACGGGTAGCAGTCGAAACGCACCCCGCGATTGCAGCGTGTCCAATTCACCGTCGCCGACAATCCAATGCTCCAGAGACTCGGTAATGATGACAAAGCCGACCATCAGAAAGCCAATGACGATAAACGTCAGGATCGTTGGCACGAACAGGAATTTGGCAAGGTTCAGATAGCCAATCGCCGCCAAAATCGGTGCGACAAACGCCGCGATGCTTGCAAGTCGCGCAATCCAACGCAGCAGCACCATCGCCGCACTATCAGGGCGCAATCCCGCTTCGGTGCTTTGCGGGCTATCTGCACGCAGCAAAGTCACCAGCGGGCGCATCAAAAACACACCAACCAGACACAGCGGGAAAAACAGCACCGCGCGGGAGCCATCTGTGAAAGGCGCCCCGCTCGTTAAACCGTCTATTAATATAGAGACCGCCAGCACGACGCCCAAGCCTTCAAACAAGCGGCGCGCGCGTCTATTGCCTGTTGCCCCGCGATCAATCAGCGCAAAATCTTCAACCGGATCACCAAACAACCCATGCGCTCCGAAGTAGGCAGCGACTGCCGCCAAAGCCGCGTTTGGCAATGCGTCACTAACAAAACCCGCAGGCAAACCACCGGGCGATAACTCCCCAATCGCAAGCACCACGAAATAAGCCGCCAACCCCGCCAAAAGCAGACGCGCCAAATTACGCCCATAACCAATATAGACAAACCGGCGCGGCTCTTTTTGCCCCTTTGCTGCTTGGGTGGCCGCTGCCACAACGCGCGGCATCACCACAAACCAAAGCCCTGCCGCCCCCAGCAGTAAAACCGCCACAAAGGGCAAACGCCCCAAATAAGCAGAACGGTTCCCCGCGCTGTCAAGACGCGCGCTCAACCCAGCAGCCAGATCTCTATACAGCGCGCTAAGGTGGTCGGATGCGAGGCTCCAATTCGCGGGGTTCAAAGGTGTCGGCCCCAGCGTCGTCAGCTTTTTCGCCCGCCGGTCGCGCAATTCAGAATCGATCTGCCCAATCAAACTATCCGCGCGCCGATAGGCCACATCCGCCTCAACCACAGGCGTGCGCAATTCATCCAAAGACGCATTTAACGTCGCGCGTTGGGTGGCGATGGCTTCGGGTTCTTCGCCGTCTTCAGGCACAGGCCCAAGGGCGGAAAGCTGATCCTCCAGCTCTGCCACACGCGGCCCATCGCGGTCTTGGATTTCAAGCGCCCGCTCGCGCAAGGCCGACAGCGTCACCCGCGTCGCTTCAAGCTGCGCATCCGTCGCCGTGCCATTAACTAAGGTATTTTCAGCAGTGTTTGCGATTTCGCTCCATGTCACTGACATAGAGCCGGGCTGCGCACTAGTATCTTGGGCCTGTGCAGCCGTGATCGCCCCAAAGACAACCACGGCCCACACTAGAAATACTCTGAAACAAGCTTGCAAGAGATGTGTCCTGTTACAATCGTCTAAGGTCGCGGCAAAGGAATCAATCCTTCCCTTGCGTCACGTTACTCAAACACCTGCGGGATCCCACTGCCATCCTTGTTTAACCAAGATGGAACAGGCAGACCTTTTTCGCGCAAAAACTCTGGGTTGAACAA
>CAZBBZ010000149.1:0-6839 GCA_964489925.1 uncultured Rhodobacterales bacterium | reverse complement strand
GTGATTCCCAGTTCAGAGCTAGGCTAAGCGATTATTGCCGTTGACGTTAGGTTCCGGGGAAAACCAGGTTTCTTTTCCCATGACCTTGATCCTCACAAATCGTTAAGCATGTTTCCAGTGATCGAGTGTGTGAATCGAGTGTAGTGTAAGTTGAGTGTGGTGTGGATCGTGTGTGTGATGATCCAAAGAAAGATTAGTTTGAGCGGCGAGGTATTGGGGAACACGGGGGTGCACCTCGCCGCTCCTAATTTCTAAAAACTTCTCCAAATTCCAAAATCAAATCAGCAATCGAATTGACATTTTTGCGGGATTCCGCATCAAGTCCATTTATGACTGTATCCAAACCAATCTTGCGAGCGCTTGCGGGCGAACGCCTTTCTCATCCTCCTGTCTGGCTGATGCGCCAAGCGGGGCGTTACTTGCCTGAATATCGCGCCACACGCGAAAAGGCGGGTGGTTTTCTTGACCTTTGTTACAATCCGGATCTTGCCACCGAAGTGACCCTACAGCCTATTCGTCGCTACGGCTTTGATGCATCGATTCTATTTGCTGACATTCTATTGATCCCCCAAGCATTGGGCGCTGATCTTTGGTTTGTCACTGGCGAAGGACCGCGTTTGTCGACCATCACAGATGCCAGCGGCGTGGCGCAATTGCGCACAACCGATGATATTCACGAAACTCTGTCGCCGATTTATCAAACCGTGCGCAATCTATCGGAGGCTCTGCCCGCCGAAACCACATTGATTGGCTTTGCCGGCGCGCCTTGGACTGTTGCGACCTATATGGTTGCAGGGCGCGGTACACCGGATCAAGCGCCTGCACGTCGGATGCTTTACAGCGAAACTGACGCTTTTTTGGACCTTATTGACCGCATTGCCGACGCGACCGCTGCCTATTTGATCGCGCAGATCGAAGCGGGTGCAGAAGTCGTGAAGCTTTTTGACAGTTGGGCGGCAACAATTCCCGGTCCTTGGTTCGAACGCATCGCGATTGCGCCTGTGCAAAAGATCATCGCCAAAATTCACGCCGTATATCCCGACACTCCAGTGATCGGCTTTCCCCGTGGGGCGGGTGTGAACTATGCTGGCTATGCAAAGGCGACAGGGGTTGCGGGGCTTGCGATTGATACAAGCGTTGACCCAAGTGCCGCTGCTGAGCATCTTCAGCCGATCACTTGCGTCCAAGGCAATCTTGACCCGCTGCACATGGTGTTGGGCGGTGACAGTTTGGTTTCCGAAACCCGCCGTATCAAAGAGGCGCTATCGGGCGGGCCGCATATCTTTAATCTCGGGCATGGAATTACCCCGGATGCCGATCCTGCCAATGTTGACTTGCTCTTGAAAACAATTCGGGGCTGACCGATCCCGCTTCTGGGATTGCCCGCCTTTTGGGAATGGAAGCCGGCAGAACCGGCCAACAACCGCTAGTTTGTCGCGGCATCCGTCTGTTCTGCGGGCAGGGCAACTGCATTGATGCTTTTGAGATAGGCCAAAATATCCTCGCCGCCCTTCTTAAGCTTGAAAGTCATTTTGGACTTGGCTTTGGGATCATCAAGATAGGTCTTAAGGTATTTAGACGGATCAACCACAAACTCCAGAAACGCCTCATCAGTCCAAACCAAGCCCGCCTCGCGGGCGGCTGTTAGGCTCTTGCTGTATTTTGTGAAATCTTCGCGCGATGCAACTGGCGCGCCCAACACCATCCAAAGGTTCGGCCCCGTCCGGCCCCCTTTCAGCAGCTTATTGCCCGCATCATCCACAATCGAATGACAGGCTTTGCACTTTTTAAGGGCCTTTTCGCCCTTTGCCACATCACCTTGGGCAAAGGCAGCCGATCCCATCACGCACAACGCGACAAATATCCCGGTCTTTTTCATGTCATCTACTCCGCAACCAACATCACTATGATTGCGGATGTAGCTTAGATCAGGACGCTTTCAAGAACGTGTTTAGGTTGCTTTTGATTTACCTGCGAAAGGCAACAAGCCCAGCAAGGCACCCAGCAGCAAAGCCCCGCCAAAAGGAACAGGAACGGGCGTCGGGCTAACAGGGTCAACAACAATCGCAGGGTCCCCAACCGTCAGAACGGATGAGTCTATTTCGCCAACTAAAATGCACTCATCTACCGGGCACTCGCCAAACACAGAGTCGCCTTCAAACGCGCCAAACAGCGCTTCAAGCAATATCTCCGGCTTGGTCTCAATCGCGTCAACCGCCCCCACTAACGTGTTGTCGGAAAATGTCGCTGAATCATATTGCACGAGGTAACCCAGTTCGAGCCCAATCCCGGTAAATGTTCCAACTATGGCTCCATCGAAAACACCGTCATCGCTGGCCAAATCGTCAAAAACAACGATGCTAGGATTGGCAACTAGGTACTCTAACCCAATACCATCAAAATTCAGGACAGCAGTCTGCGCCCGGTATACCGACGTGGACTCCACTACAAAGCTTTCATCTAAAACTGGCGCATCCGTGTCCGCCGTCACAGTGTATGTGAACCTGTCCCCAACCGAGAGCGGTGAGTTTACAAAGCCAAAGTCATCGAAAAAAACCCCGGTCGCAACAAATTCCAGAGGAACCGCATTCACATAAGTCGCAGAAGACACAAATGCCGAAGAAATAAGCGCCGTAGTCGCTAGAAATAGTTTCATTTTATAAAACCCCAAACCAATAAACCTTCGAAAAGGTCGCATAGATTTATGAGGGCTTCAAGAAGCCATTCGGTTTTTAGTTGAAACGACTAAGCCACCGCCCGGGCGAGGGCGCATTGCGACCAAAGATCGGACAAGGCCGAAACAAGTCGATCAATATCCGCATCCGTATGCAGCGGCCCCGGCGTAAAGCGCAACCGTTCCGTTCCCTTGGGAACCGTGGGGTAATTGATTGGCTGCACATAGATACCGTAGCTATCCATCAAAATATCACTGATCTGACGACATTTCACCGGGTCTTTAATCATAACCGGAATGATATGGCTTGGGTTATCGAGGTGCGGAATACCGCGTGCATCTAGTGCGCGGCGCAGCTTTTCGACCTGCACCTTTTGGCGCGTTCGCTCTTGATCCGATTGCTTTAGATGACGAATAGACGCCATCGCTCCAGCCGCGACCGCAGGCGGCAGCGCCGTGGTAAAGATAAAACCGCTCGCAAACGAACGTACAAAGTCACACATATCAGCCGAACCAGCGATATACCCGCCGACCACGCCAAAGGCTTTGCCCAAAGTGCCTTCGATGATCGTCACACGGTCTGCGACGCCATCACGTTCTGATATACCGCCCCCATGGGCACCATACATGCCAACCGCATGAACTTCGTCCAGATAGGTCATCGCGCCATATTTTTCGGCCAGATCACAGATCGCTTCAATCGGGGCAATATCGCCGTCCATTGAATAGACGCTTTCAAAAGCAATGATTTTGGTCGCGTCTTCGTCACAGCCTGCAAGCAGCTCTTCAAGATGCTCCAGATCGTTGTGCCGCCAAATTTTCTTAGGGCAGCCCGCGTGACGGATGCCTTCGATCATTGATGCGTGGTTCAAACTGTCAGAAATAATCACCGCATTTGGCATGCGATTGCCAAGCGTTGAAAGCGTGGTCCAGTTCGACATGTAGCCAGAGTTGAACAAAAGCGATGCTTCTTTGCCGTGCAAATCCGCAAGCTCTTCTTCGAGCATCACATGGTAATGGTTGTTTCCAGAAATATTGCGGGTGCCACCGGCGCCTGCTCCACAGCGATCCAGCGCGTCTTTCATTGCCGACAGAACCGACGCGTTCTGACCCATGCCAAGATAATCGTTCGAGCACCAAATGGTGATGTCGCCAGTGCCGCCGTCTTTGCCGTAGTTCACAGCATTAGGGAAGGACCCGCAGGTCCGCTCTAGATCGGCGAAAATGCGGTAATTGCCTTCATCGCGTAACTGATCGAGCTGGTTCTTAAACTCTTCTTCGAACTTCATCTTCGCCTACTTGTTTGTCTCGTCTGCGCTCTTGCATACGGGGCCAAGAAAAGCCCCGTTGCGGTTTTCTTGGACACATACATATTCCTTCTTGGGAATATTCCACCACATTCGTCCAAGGATTCCTAGTCCCGCGACACATTGGCACGATCTTTTTTGGATTTAGCGCGTCTTGCACGATCATCTTTCTTCCACACTGGCGTCAACCAAACTGCGAAAAAGGGAAATAAAACATCGTCTGTAAATAGGTGGTAAAGGGGAGTCGCGGACCTCAAACGGGTGATAATCCAACGAAATCTGACTCTTGGCCTGCGTCTTCGGACCCCCAGATGCCCAAATTTGTGATCATTACAAAAAGATGCTCGCAAACATGTTGTGCATCCTGTGTATGAGGTGATCCGATGTCATCAATTGAATCTAGAACGTCACACAGAAAGTCCAAACAATGCCCAAGATCCCGTGGATGTGTTGGGGCGTCGTTCACGAGATCTAGCAGAGTGGCGCGAACAGCAAAAAGCTGTGCGTCTTGCGAAAGGGGCGAAATATTACCCAAATGAGTAAATCGGCCTTCCAGAAAACGACGACATTTTGCTTTGGCAAATGCTGTTATTGAACCATCGATAGTCGCTGTGCCCCCCCGCACGCGTCTAAAAATTTTGACAAGTCCCATGTGTTGAATGCCATATAAATTTTGTCAATAAAACCCCCCGTGAGCGCGTCTTAATAAAAAGGGGGAATTTCCAAGCATTTCCATACGTAAACCTAAACAAATTATTAATTTTTGAGGTCTTTTGCGGAATTATCGCAAAAATTTAGCAAAAACCGATACTTAAATAATTTGCTGGACGCGATTTAATGGCCTAGCGCTTGCGCCGGGACGCGTTGTATTGGTGGGATGGTCATGGTTTCGGTTGCAGCTGTCAAAATATCTGTGGACACAGAATCAGCTGCATCAGGCGCGATTGATGACCGATTCTTCGGCGGAAACCTGTTGTTTGACCGCGATGATCTGTCCGGGACATTTGAACAGAAAGTCAGCGATCTAAACCTAAACTTGTTGCGCTTTCCCGGCGGCGGGATGGCCGAGGACAAGTTTGATCTTACCAATCCAGACGCAACAGGCGTGTCTGGAATGGAGGATCACGAAACCCTGTCGAACTTTCTGACATTCTGTGCCGCCCATGGGATAACGCCTGCGATTGTCATTCCCACCAAGCGATATGCGGATGACATCGCAACCGGCGTCGCGGATGTCGCGGCGTTCGTTGCGGCGGTTACAGCAGGCACATACGGGCCTGTGTCGGATATCATCTTTGAAATTGGCAACGAGTTTTATGCCGACACCGCCGTGCACGATCGGATCACGTCCTATGAATACGCCACAGTCGCCAGTCAGTTCGCCGTTGCGATAAAAGACGCGACATTGGTTCCCGCGACAATCGCTGTTCAGGCAGGCCGTAGCAAACTACAAAATGATCACATCATCTCGGAATTTGATACCGCCGCCGAAATCGACGCGATTTCTGGCGTCATTGTCCACCAATACCCTTGGACCGCTGACGCGGTGCAAGCTCGTTTCGTCAAATCAAAGCAGCGTCTTGATGAATGGGAAGACGCCGGTGTGGTTGGGCTAAGTTTCATGTCTGAATGGAACATCGGAAGTTCGTCAAACAGCGATCAGGATTCCTTACACGACTATGGCTTGCCCCAAAGTGCCGCATTGCTCGAAATCATCTATCATTCAGTTTATCAGGGCATTGACTATGCCGCGATCTGGGGCCTGCAGCACAACACCAAAACCGCGTTGGGTCGTATGGAAGGCTCATCAACTGTGCTGGCGGCTGGCATGATGTATCAAATGGCCAGCGAAGTCCTGCCGGGCAAAACCGCAATGATCGACGCGATTAGCAATACCAGCACCGATCTTAGTCGCGCTTATGCCTATGAAGACGATGCGGAACTCGTGGTGTTTATCGCTGCTCGCGATTTCGACCAAGCTGGCGGGCCGCTTGTGGTTTCTATTGACCTGATGGGTGCCGATGGGGAATTTCTGTCCGTCACTGGTGAAAAACTGTCCAGCGATGATCCTTTGCTGGACCCACGCCCTGAAGGGGTGTCGTCTATTGTAACGCCAGAGTTGGTCTTTAACGATGGCCAAGCTTCTGCGCATGTGAGTTTTGACAAAGACTTTGAAGTCATTCGCCTTCGCTTTGCCAAACCTGCCACAGTGGTCACCGACACGATCCAAGACGGCACAAGTGATGCCGACTACCTTGCGGGCGGCATTGCAGATGACAACCTGCGCGGCCACAAGGGACATGATTTCTTAGCTGGCCATGATGGTGCGGATGTTTTGTTTGGCGGCGGCGGCCATGACCAACTCAAAGGTGGCACAGGCAATGATGACCTAAGCGGTGGCTCTGGTGCTGATACGTTACTTGGGGGCGAGGGTGACGATGTGGTCGCGGGGCAGAACGGGCGCGATGCGCTGCGCGGCGGTGCGGGTAATGATACGATAAACGGCGGCGCTGGGCGCGACTTTCTATATGGGGATGATGGCCAAGATGTGTTGCAGGGCGGAGGTGGCACCGACCGTCTTTGGGGCGGGGCTGGCGCGGATACATTTGTGTTTGAAAGTGGGTTTGGAACGGATCGGATTTTTGGGTTCGAGGACGGCATCGACGCGTTGGACATGACGTTGATTGCCAGTTTGTCGAGCTACGCTGATCTTTCAGGGCTAATCACAGCCCACCCAAAAGAAGTTCACATCACCCTAAGCGAGGGCATCATCAAGCTACGCGACTTTGACATGGCGCTAATTGATGCCAGCGATTTCATATTCTGAAACGAAAACGGCCCCATCGCTATGACGGGGC
>CAZBBZ010000148.1:0-6851 GCA_964489925.1 uncultured Rhodobacterales bacterium | reverse complement strand
TGGGATGAAATGGGCATGAACGTCAAAGGCTTCATGCTGCAGCCTGTTGGCCCAGAGGCGCTTGGTTGGTTCAAAGAGCCTATCACAAGCATGGACGACTTCCGCAAATATCGCTTCCGGACACCTCCGGGCATCCCTGGCCAGACCTATAAAGACATTGGTGTGGCATCGGTTGCTATGGGCGGCGGGGACATCCTGCCAGCACTTGAAAAAGGCACAATCGACGCAGCTGAATGGTGCTGCCCGAAGCCCGATTCAGTGTTCGGATTCCAAAAAGTGCTGAAGCACTACTACCTGCAAGGCTTGCACCAAGTGGTTGTGAACGCGGATTTGTACCTCAACAAAGATGTGTACGAGAGCCTCACACCCTTGCAGCAAAAAGCGATCGAAGTTGCAGCCAATGCGTCGCTGTCAAAATCCATGTCCTACCGTATCTACGAAAACGGTAAGGCGCTTAAGGATCTGACAGAAAACCACGGCGTTATCCTGCACGACACGCCTGCGGATTACTTCCCAGCGTATATGAATGCTGCAAAAGCATCGCTGGAAAAGAACGCGGCAGAAAACCCGTTCTTTGCCGAAGTTTGGCAGTCTCAGCGTGACTTCGCGGCGATTGCCGTACCGTTCTGGGCTGGCTCGCAAGCATCGAACGCAGCACTTGGCAAAGCCTTTGCTGACAGTGTGAAATAAGACTTCAATAATTGATCCGCCCCGCGTGTTTGCGATGGGGCGGATTAGATTTTTAGGAGACTGCAACTTGAGCGACAGCATTCGGCATCACCTGACCAGTTTCGCGGTGCTCGCAGCCCTTATTTGCATGCCGCTCTATGGCGAATTTCTTGCGCCAAACCTACAGATTTTCCGCACATCCGAGGCGACGTTTAACGCGCCTGTCTATGACCTTATGCGCCTTATTGGTGGTATCAGCGCTCTTGTCGCTTTTTGCTTTGCCATCGCTGGATTGATCGCCATGGGCACAAACCGCGCGCTCGCGTGGCCGCTGGCCATCGCCGCGCTGCTTGGCGCATTGGTGCTGTTTGTCATGCCAAGCGCAAACCTCGGCGTCGTTGTTGAACCGCCGCTGCACTGGGTTTGGTGCCTCGCTGCTGGGATCATTGCGATGATATTTCCGCTCTTCAAAACCCGCTATCTAATGCGCCGCATTTGGACCGTCGGGCCGCTGCTGTTGGGGGCTGTGCTTGGCCTTGCGCTATTTCGATTTGCCGAGTTCGGTGACGGGCAAAGCGCCAGCATCATGACCGAGTTCGGCTTGGTCCTTGGCTTTGCCGCGCCGATCATTCTAGCGCTCGTGTTGTCCGCGTCAAAATCCGCCGGATTGATCCACGCCTTGATCGGCTTTGGCACCCTCGTGTTGTTAATGGCCATCGGTTGGGCCGCCTATCGCTTAGGCTTAGACGGTGTGGCGATGGGCTATTCAGAGGTGCCCGCCGACCTGAGCGGCGATGCTTTCAGTTTGGCCTGTGCGATGATCGGCCTAAGCTTACTGGTCCTTGGGACCGCAATCTGGATTAGCCAGACACAAAACGAATTGCTGGACTAACCAGCACTGGGCCTAACACGGCTCGACAAAAAGGGATGAAAAGAACAATGGCTGCAGATACCGAAATCGGCGAGTTAGACATTACCGATGAACTCATCGCCGAGCGCCGCGCCGAACAACCCGGTGAAACGCCCGCGGACATGACCCCTTGGCAGCGCCCCATCGTGGCCTTTGTCGATGTGCTGAACCTTTGGGTCGGGCGCATCATCTGCCTGCTGCTGATCCCGCTGATCTTTGCGATTATCTTTGAGGTGTTTTCCCGCACCATGTTTGGCATGTTGGCCGCCAATGACATGGCCGATACCGCCCGCGCTTGGGGGCTGGGGCCGACGCTTTGGGTCTATGATGTCTCGCGCATGATCGGGGGCGTGCTGTTCATGGCGGCTGCGGGTTATGCGCTCATGCGCGGTGTGCATATCCGTGCGGATTTCCTTTATCGAGGCTGGACGCCCAAGACCCAAGCCACAGTGGATGCGGTGCTGTATCTTGCCTTCTATTTCCCGGCGATGGCCTTTTTCTTCTTTTCCGCGCTTGATTACACCCTTGATAGCTTCAACATCCGCAACGGCTTTGCCTATACGGGCTGGGAACGCGCATCCGACAGCACATGGGCGCCGGTCCTTGGTCCCGCGCGCGCCGCCATGCCGCTGGGCGCGTTGTTGCTGTTCTTGCAAGGCTTTGCCGAATTGTTCCGCGCCTTTCACCAAATGGGCAAAGAGCGTGAACGTAAGTTTCTGCGGATTTTCCCTTTCTACCTCATCGGCCTCGCGCTGATTACATTCAGCGTTTTCCAACCCGACATTTTGCCCCTTGGCGATTACTTGGGCGGCGCGGTGGACGGGCTTGGCGTGTCCAAACCCATGATCGGGATGATTATGCTGGGTGTGATGCTGTTCTCGATCTTCGTGGGCTTCCCGATCTCTTTCACGCTGATTTTTCTCGCCTTTGTGTTCGGCTCATGGGGCGCCAGTTCCAAACTCGCGTTCTTTTTGCTCACCTTGCAAACCAACTCGGTGATGCTGTCGGACCAACTGGTGGCCGTGCCGCTGTTCATTTTTATGGGCATCATGATGGAACAAGCCGGGCTGATGGAGCGCTTGTTCAACGCCGTCCAACTAATGATGTCGCGGACCAAAGGCGCGCTGTTCATCGCGGTGCTGTTCGTATCCACCATCTTTGCCGCCGCCACAGGCATCGTGGGGGCATCTGTGACCATCCTTGGCATCATGGCTGCCAAAACCATGAACCGCTCTGGCTATGACGTGCGGCTGGCCGCAGGCACCATCACCGCAGGCGGCACCCTTGGCATCCTGATCCCGCCCTCCATCATGCTGATCGTTATGGGGCCAGTGCTAGAGGTTCCCGTCACCGACCTGTTTCGCGCAGCAATCATTCCGGGCATCATGCTGGCAGCGCTTTATATGATCTACGCCATTGGCCGCTGCTGGATTAACCCCAGCCTAGGCCCAATCTTGCCGCCCGAAGAACAACCCGAAACCTCGCCCTATTACGCGGTCGAGGTTATGGCCGTCCTTGCCTCCCTGTTCTTCTTCGTCTGGCTCTGCATCAAAGGTGCGACCGGGGGGCTTGCGATTTTCCCCTTTGCCGGACTGCTCATCCCGATCCTGTGGCTCGTCGTTATGTACGCGGTCTATACCTTCATGGGCCGCGTCCGGCCCGGCGGGTTTTACTTTTCGGACCTTTGGTATGAATTTTTCATGGGGCTGGTCCCGCCAACGGTGCTGATCGCCTTTGCACTGGGTTCAATCCTGGCAGGCTGGGCAACCCCGGCAGAGGCCGCTGGCTGCGGTGCTTTCGGTTCCATCCTCTTGTCGCTGCTCTACCGCAAACTCAGCTTTTCAGGCACCTTTGACGCCCTCATCAAAACGCTCGAAATTTCCGTGCTGATTATGTTCTTGGTCGCCGCGTCCAACTTCTTTGGCGCAGTATTTTCAAACCTTGGCACGCCGAAAATGCTGACCGAGTTGCTGCTTGGCATGGACCTGTCCACCACCATGACCCTGATCCTGATCATGGCGTTGATCTTCCTGTTGGGCTGGCCGCTGGAATGGGTGCCGATCGTGCTGATCATCGTGCCGATCCTGCTGCCTGTGGTCGAACAACTCGACTTCGGCCTAGAGCGCAACGACATGCTGATCTGGTTTGCCATCCTCGTCGCGGTGAACCTGCAAACCGCGTGGCTCAGTCCGCCCGTGGCGTTATCGGCCTATTTCCTAAAAGGCGTCGTGCCGGAATGGGATCTCAAAGACATCTACTACGGTATGATGCAGTTCATGGTGATCCAGTTGATCGGCCTAACCCTGATCTTCCTGTTCCCACAAATTGCGCTCTGGCTGCCGAACTATACATCCGGACCATAACGAGCCGACTGCCCGTTCCGGCGGGCAGTCAAAGCCGTCGCGCGTCAACGATAAAAGATATTCCCACCAAAGTTGCCGACCCGTTCGCGGGTGTTGAACCACCCCGGCGGCATGCTGTCGGCGTGGAAAAAAATCGCGCCCTCGGTCAGATCGTCACTTTTGCCGTTCAGCACGTTTTGCGCCGTGCGATAGGCGCGGTTCAACTGGCTTTGGTAAACATAAATCTCGGCCTTACCGTCACAGCGATAGGAAAACTGACACTTACCGCTCGCCTCGCCTTGGGCAATCACGCCGCACACATCATTGGGGAACTCTTTATGCCGGACCCGGTTCAGGATCGTATGGGCAACCGCGCGACGTCCCGGCTCGCCCTTCATCCCCGCCTCAAAATAAATCGCTTCCGTGAGACAGTCGAGCTTGCTTGTCGCGTGGGCGGTGGGGGCAACCAAAATAGCGATTATGGCAAAGGCTTGGATCAAAAATAAACGATAAAACATGAAGACTACCCTAACCTTACCGAAGGGAAAGATTAGGGCATGTTTACAAACGCAGTTGTGATTAGCGAAAATTTGCCAATTCAGGCGGGCAATCTAGCCCTCAAAAATCCTGCAACGGCATAACATCCAACTCACTGGTCGCGCGATCTTTCATCGCCCGCGCTGCCGCACGCGCCCCGGCCGCCGTCGTGTAGTATGGAATTTTGTCATACAAAGCGACCGAGCGGATTTCTTTACTATCCGCCAAAGACTGCGCGCCTTCGGTGGTGTTGAACACCAGATCAATTTCTTTGTTTTTCATGGCATCCACAATATGCGGGCGGCCTTCGAACACTTTATTGACCAGCTTTGGTGTCAGCCCAATGCTTTCCAACCACGTCGCCGTGCCACCTGTGGCCACCAGGGTAAAGCCCAGCTCGGCCAAGGTCTTGGCGGCCTCGGCCATCAGCTCGCCCTTGTCCGCTTTCTTGATCGAAATGAACACCGCACCGCTTTCGGGCAAATCAACACCCGCCGCGATTTGGCTTTTCAGGAACGCGCGGCTGAACGTCTTATCAACGCCCATAACTTCGCCGGTTGAGCGCATTTCTGGTCCCAAAATCGTATCCACACCGGGGAAACGCGCGAATGGCAGCACCGCTTCTTTGACCGACATATGTTTCGTGTGGGGATCAATCAGATCAAACGCCCCCAGCTTTTCGCCCGCCATCACACGCGCTGCAATCGATGCAATCGGCGATCCGGTCGCTTTGGCCACGAATGGCACCGTGCGGCTGGCGCGTGGGTTCACTTCCAGCACGTAAACCACACCGTCCTTAATCGCGAACTGCACGTTCATCAGGCCAACCACGCCCAAACCGCGCGCCATCAGCTCTGTTTGCCGCTTAAGTTCCGAAACCATCGCGTCATCCAGCGAATAGGGCGGCAGCGAACAAGCACTATCGCCCGAATGCACACCAGCTTCTTCGATATGTTCCATCACACCGGCCACATGCACTTGCTCGCCATCGCAAAGCGCATCTACATCGACCTCGATTGCACCGGACAGATAGCTATCAAGCAGCACTGGATGATCGCCGGACACTTTCACCGCATCGCGGATATAGCGATCCAAGTGATCGTCATCGCGCACGATTTCCATCGCGCGGCCACCCAGAACAAAGGAGGGGCGAATAACCAGAGGATAACCCACGGTTTGCGCAATCGCGCGCGCCTCGTCATCGGAATGGGCAATGCCGTTCACAGGTTGCTTCAGGTCCAGATCTTGCAGCAGCTTTTGGAACCGCTCGCGGTCCTCGGCCAGATCAATCGCATCTGGCTTGGTGCCAAGGATCGGAATGCCTTCCGCTTCGAGGTCATTGGCCAGTTTCAGCGGCGTCTGCCCGCCAAACTGCACGATCACACCATGCAAGGTGCCATTATCCCGCTCCACCCGCAGGATTTCCAACACGGATTCCAGCGTCAGCGGCTCAAAATACAACCGATCAGAGGTATCGTAATCGGTCGAAACCGTTTCCGGGTTACAGTTAATCATGATCGTTTCATAGCCGCTGTCCGCCAACGCAAAACACGCATGACAACAGCAGTAGTCAAACTCGATTCCCTGACCGATCCGGTTCGGTCCGCCACCCAAAATCACAACTTTCTTGCGATCACTGGGGCGGCTTTCACATTCTGCAAACCCAGCGGCCATGGTTTCATAGGTCGAATACATATAAGGCGTCTGCGCCTCAAATTCCGCGGCACAAGTGTCGATCCGCTTAAAGCTTGCCACCACACCCAACTGGGCGCGCATCCGGCGCACTTCTTGTTCTTTTAGCCCAGACAAATGCGCCAGTCGCGCATCGCTAAAGCCCATCATTTTAAGCGCGCGCATTCCGGTTTCACTGTCGGGCAAGCCGTCGATCAGCACTCGCGCTTCGACCTTTACGATTTCCTCGATCCGCTCAAGGAACCAAGGATCAAACGATGTGGCCGCTTGAATATCGCTCAGGCTCATACCCTCGCGCATGGCTTGGGCGATAAAGCGCAAGCGATCCGGGGTCTGTGCCGAAATCGCCTTAAGCACCGCCGCACTGCCCGTGGTTGCAAGCTCTGGAATATCAATATCATCAAAGCCGTTCAGCCCCGTTTCCATCGAACACAGCGCTTTTTGCATGCTTTCATGGAAGGAACGGCCCACGGACATCACCTCGCCCACAGATTTCATCGCCGTGGTCAGGTTGTTCTTGGAGCCGGGGAATTTTTCGAACGCAAAGCGCGGAATTTTTGTAACCACATAATCAATCGACGGCTCAAAGCTCGCCGGGGTGACTTGCGTAATATCGTTGTCCAGCTCATCCAGCGTATAGCCAATCGCCAGTTTCGCCGCGATTTTCGCAATCGGGAACCCGGTCGCCTTTGACGCCAGAG
>CAZBBZ010000147.1:0-6868 GCA_964489925.1 uncultured Rhodobacterales bacterium | reverse complement strand
TTGCGTGCCGTCAGCCACATGCACAGCGCCGCGCGCAACTGGGTTTAGCCCGTTAACAGCGCGCAACAGCGTGGATTTACCAGACCCCGACAACCCCATCAAAACAAGGATCTCGCCCGGCTCAACCGTTAAGGAACAATCGTGAACTCCCAGCACTTGCCCCGTAGCCGCTTGAATTTCGGCGCGGGTTTGACCCCGATCCATCAAGGGCAACGCATCTTGGGGCTTACCCCCAAAAACGATGGACACATTATCAAAAATAACCGCGCTCATTTGCGCGCCTTTGTTGCGAGCATCCGGTCAAGAATGATTGCCACGACCACGATCACGAACCCGCTTTCAAAGCCAAGCGCTGTGTTCACTTGGTTCAAGGCCCGCACCACAGGCACGCCAAGACCGTCAGCCCCCACAAGGGCGGCGATAACCACCATTGATAGTGACAACATGATGGTCTGGTTTAAGCCTGCCATGATTTGCGGCCATGCGTATGGCAGCTCAACTTTCCAAAGGGTTTGCCGCGGAGTTGCGCCAAACGCCCGCGCGGCTTCGAGCAAGGGTTCAGGCGTGGCGGACACACCAAGATATGTCAGACGGATTGGCGCAGGTAGAACGAACACCACCGTCGCAATCAGCCCCGGCACCATACCAATGCCAAAAAAGACGATGGCAGGGATCAAATAAACAAAGGTCGGCAAGGTTTGCATCAGATCAAGCACCGGGCGCATTGCGGCATAAAGCCTTGGCCTATGGGCCGCAGCGATGCCAATCGGCGTGCCCAGCGCCATGCAAACCACACAGGCCGATAACACCAACGTCAGGCTTTCGGTTGTGTCTTCCCAATAGCCTTGGTTCACGATGAACAGAAACCCAAGACCAACCAGCAGGCACACTTTCCAACTGCGTTGAAGACCCCAAGTTATCAAAAGAAACACAGCGATGACCACAAGCACAGGCGGTGCCTGCAAGGTCCAGAGGATCGCCTCGATCAACCATTCTAGTCCATCGGCCAATCCATCAAAGAACCACGCCCCATTGCTTTGGAGCCAATCGAAAACCGCTGCGGCCCATTTGCCAACAGGGATTTTGTAGTCTTCAAGCCATTCCAAACTTACTCTTCCATTTAGCTAAGCAGGGTCGGAGCCAAGGCTGTGGCGACATTGGTGAGGTTTCTCAACCAATCGCCGCCACAACCGATAGTTTATCGCTAGTTTATAGCCCAAGTGCGCCTTTTACGGCCATCATCGCATCGCCACCATCTTTGGTGGTCACGCCTGAAAGCCAGCCGTCCAACACGCTTGGATTAGCAACCAACCATGCCTGAGCCGCCTCGCTTGGATCTTGGCCGTCATCCAGAATTGCGGCCATGATTTCGTTTTCCATCGCCAGCGTAAATTCCATGTTGTTCAGCAAAGCACCAACATTTGTGCATTCGCCAGCATAGCCAGCGCGCGTGTTGGTAAATACTGTGGCCCCACCAAGGTTTGGCCCGAAGTAGTCATCACCCCCGGTAAGATAGGTCATTTCAAAGTTGGCGTTCATGGGATGTGGTTCCCAACCAAGAAACACAACAGGCTCGCCCTTGCGATCGGCCCGCGCGACTTGCGCCAACATGCCTTGTTCCGAGCTTTCAACAACTTCAAAACCCTTCAGACCAAAGGCGTCGGAATCAATCATCGACTGAATAATGCGGTTGCCATCATTGCCAGGCTCAATGCCATAAATCTTGCCATCCAAGGCGTCCAGTTGCGCGGCAATTCCTGCAAAGTCGGTGATCCCTAGATCAGCACCGGCTTTGTTCGCCGAAAGCGTATATTTCGCGCCCTCAAGGTTCGCGCGCACCGTGTCGACCGTTCCAGCCTCGCGATAAGGGGCGATGTCAGCTTCCATCGTTGGCATCCAGTTGCCAAGGAACACGTCAATATCACCATTGGCCATCGACGTATAAGTCACCGGAACCGACAGAACCTTTACATCGGTTTCATAACCCAACGCATCTAGGACCGTGGTGGCAGCAGCAGTTGTAGCCGTGATGTCCGTCCAGCCAACGTCCGAAAACCGAACTTCGTCGCAGGCGGCAAAAGCGGCGGGCGCCGCGAGGATCAGCGCCGAGGTGGTGAGGAGGAATTTCATTTTATTGCTCTCCGTTGATAGCAAGTTTTTGTTGATTGATCAGTCAATTAAAAGCTATAAATCTCGGCGTGACAACCAAAATGGGGCTAAACGTGCCAAAAAAAGGAATGGAGCCGATCCGCCGAGCAGCCTTGATTGACGCAACGATTGCAGAAATCGGGACAAGAGGCACGCTAAATGTCACCGTTGGGCAAATTGCCGGACGCGCGGGCGTGTCATCCGCTTTGGCGCATCATTACTTTGGCGGAAAAGATGTGCTGATTATCCAAGCCATGCGGCACATTTTGCGCGTCTATGGCGCCGAGGTCGTGCGATTCCTAAACCATGCGGACACGCCGCGCGGCCGCATTGAATCGATCATTCGCGCCGGATTCAGCCCGGTCAATTTTTCCAAGCAAACCATTTCGGCTTGGCTTAATTTTTACATGCTCGCCCAAACAGACAAGGATGCGCACCAGCTTTGGTCGATTTATCAACGGCGCATTCGTTCAAATCTAACCCATGACTTGCGGCCTCTGATTGGTCCTCGTGCGCCAGAAGCCGCTGCGCGAATTGCCGGGCTCATTGACGGTTTATATATTCGCGAAGCGCTTGAAGCCCGACCTGCTGGACCAGAACGCGCGATCACGCATGTTCTCACGTCTTTGGCGCATGAGCTTGGCGAGTTGCCATGATCGAACAAGCGTTGGTGCATCCATTCAGAACAAAAAGATTGGGCTTGGTCTATGCAGGCTGATTACGTGATTATCGGCGCTGGGTCGGCTGGCTGTGCATTGGCTTATCGGCTTGCTGAAGCGCGCAAAAAAGTCATCGTGATTGAATACGGTGGAAGCGATATGGGGCCGCTCATCCAGATGCCAGCAGCGCTGAGTTATCCGATGAATATGGCAATGTACGACTGGGGGTTTTCGAGCGAGCCAGAGCCGCATTTAGGCGGTCGGCAACTTTCCACGCCACGCGGAAAAGTTGTGGGGGGATCTTCGTCGATTAACGGCATGGTCTATGTGCGCGGTCATGCGGGCGATTTTGACCATTGGGAAGAAAGTGGTGCCAGCGGTTGGGCCTATGCGGATGTGCTGCCTTACTACAAACGTATGGAATCTTGGCATTCCGGCGGACACGGTGGCGACGAAAACTGGCGCGGCAAAAATGGCCCCCTAAAGGTCACGCGCGGACCACGGGCGAACCCGTTGTTTCATGCCTTTGTGAATGCGGGGCAGCAAGCCGGGTATCAAGTCACAGGCGATTATAACGGCGAGCAACAAGAAGGCTTTGGCCCGATGGAGCAAACCGTCTGGCGCGGGCGGCGCTGGTCGGCGGCAAACGCCTATCTAAAGCCCGCCAAGGCCACAGGGTTTTGCGACGTTGTTCGCGGGCTTGCCAGCAAGATCATCATTAAGGACGGGCGCGCGGTTGGGGTCGAAATCATCAGGGGCGGCACCAAAGAGGTTATAGGCGCGCAAACAGAAGTGATTGTCGCAGCCTCGGCCATCAATTCCCCGAAACTTTTGATGCTGTCTGGCATTGGACCTGCGGCCCATCTAACCGAACATGGCATCGACGTGGTGGCGGACCGTCCCGGCGTTGGTCAGAACCTTCAAGACCATCTTGAAATTTACTGCCAGATGGCCTCCAAACAGCCCATTACGCTCTACAAACACTGGAACCTGTTCGGCAAGGCGCTGATTGGGGCGCAGTGGTTGTTTTCGAAAACCGGGCTTGGCGCGTCGAACCAGTTTGAAAGTGCGGGCTTTATCCGCAGCAAAGCCGGTGTCCGCTACCCGGACATCCAGTATCATTTCCTACCAATCGCTATTCGCTATGACGGAAAAACGGCGGCCGAAGGACATGGGTTTCAAGCCCATGTTGGGCCGATGCGCTCTGACAGTCGCGGCGAGATTACGTTGAAATCCAGCGACCCGAAAGAAGCGCCTAAGATCGTTTTCAACTACATGAGCAAATCCAAGGACTGGGAAGATTTTCGCGCATGTGTTCGATTAACGCGCGAAATTTTTGCGCAAGGGGCGTTTGAACCTTTTGTTAAACACGAAATTCAACCCGGTGCCGCGATCAATACGGATGAAGAAATTGACGCCTTTATTCGCGAACACGCGGAAAGCGCCTATCATCCTTGTGGTACGTGTAAGATGGGGCGGCGGGATGATCCCATGGCCGTGGTGGACCCAGAAGCGCGGGTGATTGGCGTGGATGGCCTGCGTGTGGCTGACAGTTCGATTTTTCCGCGCATAACAAACGGCAATCTGAATGGACCATCGATTATGGTTGGCGAAAAAGCAGCGGATCACATTTTGGGCCGCGAACCTTTGCCGCGTGAAAACAGTCGGCCTTGGTTCCATCCTGATTGGCGGAACTCGCAACGCTAGGGGTCAACAAGATCCACACGAAGACCTACCCCTAACAACTTAGGGCACCGCTAAACGATGCCCTAGAAAAATAATTTATGCGACTGTCTTAGCTGTATTTCGCAGTCAAACTAAGCGCCCTGTTTAGGACCTTTTGACCGTCAATACTCCGCGCGTCCATCCGGGAGATCCAATCAGAATAAACTGGCTGAGAAGCAACCTGGAGATCAAGCACATTTTCAGGTGTAAATTTGTTGACCGTGGTCCCGCGAGACATCAAGATTGAGCGCATTTCAGCGTCGAACTCGGCCATGATTTTGCCATGCCAAGCCGACAGGTCTGCGCCCGTTTCTTGGTCCATGATCGTCTGAATATCACGCGGCAAATTTTCATAGCTTTGGATATTCATCGCCATGAATAAAGACGACGTCTGCAAATAGGTGTTCCGATAAACTTCGGTATGATTGCTCACAAAGTTAACCATACCCAAAGCGTAGGCAACTTCCCAAGGTAAACTTGCGCCATCGAGACTGCCTTTCTTAAGCGCCGCTGGAACAGCCGTTACCGGCATATCAACAGGGGTCGCGCCCAATCTTTCAAGTAGTTTGCCCACTTGAAAATTTGTGCTGATCTTAAGACCCTTGAGGTCTTCAACGCTATTGATTGGTTTGTTCGTGTGCAGGACACTTGGCCCATGCACCCATGTCGCCAAGATTTTTGCGCTCTGGAATTCATTGAACTGCAGGTCTTCTTCTACCAGCGTGTACAAACTGCGCGATGTCGTTTCGGCACTTTTCATCATAAACGGCAACTCGAACGCGCTGGTTCTTGGGAAGGCGCCTTCAGTATAGCGCGGCAGTCCCAACGACATGTCAACAATACCGCTGGCAGCCTGTTCGTACATCGAGCGAGGCGTGCCGCCCAATGCGAGGGCGTCGTACTGTTCAATCTTGACCCGCTCACCCGTGGCTGCGGCGATCCGTTCTACGAATGACCCCATAATTTGGGAAGGGACAAACGCCTGTGACGGCAAAAACGAATGGAACCGCAAAGTGATTTCTTTGCCATAAACGACGCTTGGCGCCGCAAGGCCAACAGCGGTTAACGCGGAAGTCTTTAGAAAATTTCTTCTTTTCATCAGATTGCTCCTTAAATTAGCTGCTAGATGTGTCGTTGTGGCAGGCAGAAACCAAAGCTTCAAAGCGCGCGCGCACTTCTGGGATGTTTTCTTCGTCCAACGCCATCGTGACATCGCGCACACGTTTTTCTAGGTGTTGTAGATCACGAGAATTTGGTCCTGCTTCCCGCAAAAGCCCCAAACCCCAATGCCCGTTAATGACAAAGTGTTTGGCATCCGAAGACCCTTCAATCACGTCATAGAAAATCAATGACTCTGGCTGCATCCGAATTTCGAGTTCAGTATTGGACAGCCGCGCGTAATCGATGCTTTCAATGTCTGTCAGGGCAATTTTCCAGCGATAGACCGTATAGGCAACCGCGAGGTCGGCAAAGCGGATACCAGATTCGCCGTAGGTGACCGTCATTGCACAACCGTCAAGGTCATAGGTCAAAAGCTGATCGTCTTCGCCGACAATAATATGATCGTTTTGCGCAAGCTCTAGGAACTCTTTGTAGGCGTCATTCACCGACATGTTGTTCGCAGACGACTTTGAAGCAAAGTGTTCATCATAGCACTGAAGGCGCGCGATATCATTGGTCATCGACGTGCATTGCGACTGGGCCGATGCGTCATGGGCCGCCACGCTCCAGCTTGCAGCTGTGGCCAATGCCAGTAGGGAAAATTTGTAAATAGACATGTTTTTCGTCCTGTGAGGTTCGAAGGTGGGTTGGGTAAATCGTTATTTTCGCAGCAACATTTTGTCCCGCCGGATGACGGCTTCGCGGATATGACCGATAAAGCTCATCCCAAGGAGGTTGGCGGGCAATGTGCCGCGTTTCGCAACAGCGGCTTTTGCATTCTTCACAACCACATCACCGATGCGGATGGTTGGAATGTCTAGCCGTGCCACGCGACCACGGCCGCTTGCTGTGATGATTGGCGTTTTGAACTTCAGTCGTTTGACATCAATTCCAGCTTGTTTCGCATCTTGATAGCTCATCAAAATGACGCTTGCGCCCGTATCGACTAGGAACGGTACGCAGACTTTGTTGATGATGGCATGCGCTCTGAAATGCCCATCGCGGGACAATTTCAAAGTGGAGGTCGTTTGATTAGGTTTGCAACTGCCGCCTTTAAGCGCGTTTGCATCTGAGGAAAGTAAAAGAGAAGAAATGGCAACGGTGCCAATAATCATTAAGCTACGGTACATTGTACGACGGTCCTAGAAACTGACTTTGACCGGGGTGTTCGCTAA
>CAZBBZ010000146.1:0-6918 GCA_964489925.1 uncultured Rhodobacterales bacterium | reverse complement strand
AATTGCACTGGCGCAATGGTCGATGCGGGCGCCCCTGGCGGGTTGGTAAGATCGGCGTCCCACACGATGTTCAATATGAACGGGAGTGAGACGACGATGAACAAAACCCGTGTCGCGTGGATCAATGACAGAGTGCGCACATTCGCCCCCGCCTCCTCGCCAAAGACCAGCATGTCCTGAAGGCCACCGGGCATGGTCGCATAATAGCTGGTCGCAAAATCATAACCCCAAACGCGCTGAAAATAGGGGATACCGCACAGACCAATCACGACCAGCATCAAAGGGATCAGTAAAAGCGTCGGCCACATGCCCATCATTGAACCAAGGATCGCTGGCGTAAATGTCGCCCCCACCGCAACGCCCAAAATAGTGCGCATACTATCGTTGAGCGGTTTGAACCCACGCAATGGCACGCCGACAATCGCCGTAACCAAACAGGCGAAAATCGGGCCCAACAGCCACGGCAGTGGCAGGCCCAAAAGGGAAAACGCCAGCACGCCGATGCCAGCGATTACGAAAGTGGTGAGCAAAGGGATCAGTGTCAAAGCCTCTGGGTTGACGGGCCGAACGCGCATCTATTCAAACTCTAACGCTCAGGCGCAAAAATTCCAAGGCGGGGGCGTTATTCTTTGACAGCTTTGCGGGTTTCGCTTCATTCTAAAGCCAAAAAAAATCTATCGGAGGATGCTCATGAAACTTGGCGTAATTTGCGACGGGATCAGCCGTGATCTGGCCCATACGGTGGATGTAATGGACGAGTTTGGGCTGGAATATGCAGAGCTTCAATTTATCGGTGACACGGAAGTAGGCGATCACTCTGCACGCGAAATTCGCGAGATTGATACGCTGTTGCGGGATCGGGGCAAGCCGGTGTCTTGCCTGTCACGTCATGTCTTTGCCGGGCTGACCACGGCGAATCTACCCGGCGACGCGGCCCATAGCGCCCATATGGAGGCGCTTAAGCGGGTGATTGATATGGCCCATATCGTTGGCGCGCCATTGGTGCGGATCATGACCAATAAGAAAGAGCAGATTTTATGGGGGCATGGCGGAGCCGAAAAATGGAACGTAGCGCATGGGGCGTGGGACAAGACCCTGCCGCTGATCGCGCCTGCTTGTGATCTGGCCCGCAGCGAAGGCATGACGCTGGTGGTGGAAACGGGCAATGGCACCATGGTCAATTCCAACTACACCGCGCGCAAACTAATTGATGATCTGGGGGCGAAAGACGTGCTGCAAGTGCTATGGGATCCGGCCAATAACTGTTGGTGCCATGAACGCGCCTATCCCGAGGGCTATGATGAGGTGCGAAACGGCTATTTGGGTCATGTGCATATCAAGGATGTGCTGGTGGACACGCCGCGTGCCACCTTGACGGTCAAGAAGATGGGAGAGGGGCAACTAGCCGATCAATTCGCTCCCTTGGCCCAAGCCCTGCGCGAGGATCGCTATGACGGGGTGATTAGCTTTGAAAGCGTGTATCACCCGGGCAATGGGGACTTTGAGGCCGGGTTTCGGGACTGCATTGGGACGTTTAGGGATGTTTTTGGGTAGGAATATTTTTGGGTAGGGACGAACCTGATCTTCGCGCTGTGCGCCAAGCTTGACTAAGGACTGACCCTAAACCGTCACCCAAGCCCCGGCTTTCGCCGCGGCATAAATCGCGGCCTCTGTTTGCAAAACTTGCAGATAATCCTCCGCCAAATTTTCAAATGGACTGTCATCCTGCAATCCCGCAACCACATGGGCTTGCAAGGCATAAACACAATCCCCGCCAAAGGTCTGACCCTCAAAGGCGGGCGCAATTTCAGTCTCGGACAGATCACCAAACCCACGCCGCGTGACCGACCCATCGCCGTGCAAGGACAACGTCCCGCTCGTCCCTTCAAACAGTCCCTCGCCCATGGTGCAGCGCGTGTTTGCGGCACTGTGATCGAGCAAGCGGTTGCCATCAAAACACGCGCGCACCCCGCCGCCATAGCGAAACAGCACGGTGCCTGCGTCCTCCCCTACGATCGCCGGGTTCATTTGCCGCAAATCGGCGAACACCGCCTCGGGCTCGCCCAAAAGATAACGAAACACATCAACCCAATGCACGGCGGTCTCATGGATCAAAAACCGCTCCATCTTTTGAAAATAGGGCTGACGGGCAAGATAGGCATCTGCCCCCTGCCCATCACCGGGGCGCAGGCGAAAACTGATCTGCTGCACCTGACCAATCGCGCCTGCATCAAGCGCCGATTTGATCGCACGATACCACGGTTGGAAGCGGAAGTTTTCATGCACAATCAGCGGCACCTCCGCAGCTTTGGCAAGAGCGACGGCCTCTTGCGCCTCTGCCAAATCCAAACAAAACGGCTTTTGGCAAATGATCGCGCGCGGGCCATGGTCAAGCGCAAGCCGGATCATCACCAGATGGGTCACCGGAGGCGTTATGATATCAACAATGTCCGGGCAAACCGCCCTTAGCATCGCGCCCGCATCGTCAAAGGCCTGCAAGCCCGTGGCTTGCGCTTTGCTTAGGTCCGCATCGACGGCTGCAACGGGTGTAGCGCCGTCAATGCGAGCCCAAGCCTCGTAATGAAACTGGCTAAAATAGCCCGCGCCAATACAGCCGACCGTTAGATCAGAGGCCTTCAAGCTCTTTTTCCAGATCGCCCATTTTCGCACCACCGGCCATCAAACGACGCATTTCTTCGTTGCTGATTTCGCTTGAAGTCCCAGCCCCAATGACCTTGCCCAGCGCCAGAAACGTAAAGCGGTCACCCACCAGACGAGAGTGGATTTCGTTGTGGGTGATAAAGATGATCGCAATATCGCCGCGCGCACGCACGCGTTTGACGGTTTTGAGCACTTCCATTTGTTGCTTTTGACCAAGGGCTGATGTCGGCTCGTCAAGGATCAGAACTTTCGCGCCAAAATAAATCGCGCGTGCAATCGCCAAAGTCTGGCGTTGCCCGCCGGACATGGTGCCAACCGCTTGGGTTGGATCGCTAAAGTCGATGCCGATTTTCAGCATCTCGTCATGGGCGATCTGGTTCATCTGGTTCATTTTCAGTTTGCCAAACGGCCCAGTGATCTCGCGTCCCATAAAGAAATTGCGCGTGATCGACATCAGCTGGTTCAGCGCCAAATCCTGATACACCGTCCCGATACCCGCGTTCGAGGCATCGCGGGGCGAGCGGAACTTCACCGGCTTGCCTTCGATAAAAATTTGCCCTTCGGTCGGCTCATGAACACCGGCGAGTGTTTTAATCAGGGTGGATTTTCCGGCCCCGTTATCGCCCAAAAGCGCATGAACCTCGCCGGGATAAACCGCCAGATCCACGCCCCCCAAAGCGGTGAAAGGACCAAAGCGCTTCACAAGGCCTTCGACGCGAAGATATGGGTCTGCCATGATCAAATGCCTCCCGTAATGCGCTTGCGGATGCGCTCATTGGCAAACACCGCCGCCAGTAGAATGCCGCCCAAGAAGACCCGGAACCAAGCCCCATCGATCGCTGGAATAAAGAACACCGCATTGGCCACAAGGCCCACGGTGATTGCGCCAAAGACGACGCCCAAAACAGTGCCAAAGCCCCCGGTCATCAGCGTGCCGCCGACAACGGCAATCGCGATGGCGAACAGCTCCATCAGGTTGCCTTTGGCGGCATCGGCTGTGTTGGTGTCAAACACCTGACAGGCGGCAAACATGGTGGCGCAAAAGGCTGTGAACATGAACGAGCCAACCTTGACCTTATTGACCGGCACACCATTGGCGCGCGCGGCTTCTTTGTTGTCCCCGGTTGCGTAAATCCAGTTGCCCAGCCGCGTATAGGCCAGAACGTAATAGGCCACCGCCGAAATCACGATCCACCAAAAGAAACGCGCATCAAAGCCCGTGACCCACTGTTCCATCTTGCGGTTAATATTGAGTGCGGCCAGCATGTTGATATTCTCGGTGGTCAGCTTTGTCGGAAATTCCATCGAGGAGATCATCCAGACGCCAAAGCTGTTCCATAAATTATAAAACCAGCCAAAGACCTCGCCCCCCAAGGCCTCGGCAAACCAGCTGGTTTCCTTGAAATCTTGCAGGCCAGAAACTTGTGTAGATTTGTTAATCAGGCGGAAGCCCACTTCGGTGACCCCGCGCAAAAAGAACAGAAAGGCAAGTGTCACAATAAAGCTGGATAGCCCGGAGCGGACCACGATTGTGCCAATCAACCAGCCAATCGACAAGGTCATCAGCAGCGTGATAAAAAACGCCGCCGCCGGTGACGCGGCGCCCATGCCAAACGGCAAGCCCCATTTCAGCATTAGCGCCATGGACATGCCTGCAAAGCCGATCATCGAGCCGATCGAGAGGTCAAATTCGCCTGCAATCATCAGCATCGCCGCACCTGTGGCTATGATCCCGTATTGCGCGATAATCTTGATGTTATTCTTCAAACCCAAGGCATTGAAGGCTTTGCCATCCGACGCAATCGCCAGACTTACAATGATGACAATCATCACAATAAAAGCCCCAATTTCCGGTCGCCTTATGGTGCGCTGGAACCAGGTCTCTTTTTGCATGCGGTCGGATTCGTTGCCCTCGGCCATGTCAGATCTTTCGATATTTCAAGCGTTATCCCCAAAGGGACGGGCGGGATTAATCCCGCCCATCCAAATTTTCGTCGCTAAAGGGTCTTAGCGGTCGATGCCTGCCAGCTCGGACACGGCAGCAGCGTTGGATTTGTCAACAAAGCCTGGGCCTGATGGAATGTTCGCACCTGGCAACAGACCAGCGCTGTTGTTGTAAAGGTGAAGAACAATCACAGGCATGTAGCCCTGCAAACGCTGTTGCTGGTCGATGGTGAAGGCCGCATCACCGGACTCGATCATTTCCATCACGCCGGGTGACAGATCGAAACAAGCAAGATGCACGTCAGCGCCAACTTCTTGGATCGCTTTGTGAGCCGCTTCGCACACATGTGGTCCTACAGCCAGAACGCCGTCAATGGACGCATCTGCTTGCAGAGCTGCGGCAGTACGCACTTGGATTTGCGCCACATCGTTGGACACGTCGATCTGGTTCAGATCAGCACCCATCGCATCGAAATAACCTGTGCAACGATCAACCAGCGCTGTGTTGAACGCTTCTTGGTTCAAGCACAGACCTTTGGTCACGCCTTCGGCCATCGCACGTGTACCGGCGGCGAAACCAGCGTCACGCTCTGGCTGGCCAACGTGCATCAAAGCACCCAGCTCGGCAGAGGATTCAAGACCAGAGTTCATCGTGATCACAGGCACACCATTGGCAACCGCGTTCTTGATCGCAGGCCCAAGGGCGGCTGCATCTGGCAAGGACACGATGATGCCATCAGGGTTAGACGCTGCTGCCGCTTCGATCAAAGCCGCCATTGCCGCCATGTCGCCGGACACATCGTAGTTGTATTCGAACTCAGCACCAATCGCATTTGCCGCATCGCGACCGCCTTTTTCAACCACAGGCCAGAACGGGTCTGTCCCTTGCGTGTGCGTAATCATGACGTAACGCTCAGCGAAAGCAGATGTAGCTGCGAATGCTGCAACGCTTGCAATCAGCGCACCTTTGATAAGAGTTTTCATAGTTTCCTCCCAAGAAACTTGTTGCATTTGGAACGGGCAAGCCGCTCTTTTACATTCGGTTTTTCCCGAATTTCTGTTGGTCCCCAACCAGCGGTCAGAGCCAAGTTGGGGTAAGTGAACATCTTTCTTTGGGAGTCTTCAAGTCACATCGTGCAATTTTGCCGTCGCGTGGCCAAAAAATGCAACCGGTTGCAATTTGAGGGCTTAAAACGGGCGCTTAAATCGAGCCCGCTTCAACCATATAGTTATTCGCACTGCACATGGCCGCGTCATCTGATGCCAAAAACAGCACCATGCGGGCCACATAGACCGGGTCGATCAGATCGGGCAAGCATTGACGCTGACGGTGGGATTCTAGGGCTTCGGGGGTGGCCCAAAGCTCTTTTTGACGATCCGTCATGATCCAGCCGGGTACGACTGTGTTGACCCGAATACGGTGATCGCCCAAGTCCCGCGCCATGGTACGCGTGAGCCCATGCACCGCCGCCTTAGCGGTCGTATAGGCGGGAAAACCACCGCCCGCTTCCCACCAGGAATTGGAGCCCATATTGATGATGGAACCACCGCCGTTTGTCATCATCCCCGGAGCGGCGGCTTGGATGGCGAAAAACATGTGGCGCAGATTGGTGTTCATGCGCTCGTCCCAATAATCTGGCGTCACGCCCTTCCAGTCATGGCGATCATCGCGCGCGGCATTGTTCACCAACACATGCGCGGGGCCAAGCCGATCTGTCAGGGCCGCTATCCCGGCCTGCAGCGCGTCAATATCGCGCAAATCGCAGACCTCATATTCGACGGTGCCCTCGGTCTGTTTGGCCATCGCCGCACTACCATCCGCGTCAATATCCAGAAAGCCGACCTTAGCCCCTTGTGCGGCAAAGGCTTGCACGATTTCCGCACCAATGCCTGACGCCCCACCCGTCATAATCACCGTCTTGTCTTTCAGGCTAGGGTAGTGCGCAAATTGGGTCATGGCAGGGTCCGATCTATCAACGGTGCGGCAAGCGTCCCGTAATCCAGCATGGCAAAGTTACAGACGCAAGCCGCTTTCTGCATCAAAGAAATGGGCAAGTTCGGGCTTGATCGCAAAGCCGATGGTGTCGCCCTTTGCCACTTGGGGCGGCTTTTCGGTCTTGGCGATAAATTCGGTGCCGCTGGCTGTTAGCAGATGCACCAGCGCGTATTCCCCAAGGTTTTCGACCAGCTCTAGGCGGCCTTCCACCACCGCAGTCGCGCTATTGGCAGGCACCAAATGTTCAGGGCGCAACCCGACGTGTTGCTGCGGTGAAACCGCTTGGCCCAGCAGTTGGCCTGCAGTTTCAGTCAAAT
>CAZBBZ010000145.1:0-6929 GCA_964489925.1 uncultured Rhodobacterales bacterium | reverse complement strand
CCACTGGTTTGCCGCATGAATATGTTTTGGACGGCTATGGCTTTACGCCAACCACTGTTCAGCCGCCCGTGGACCCGGAACCGCCTGTTTGCATCGCGCTGCCTGACATCAATGATTTTGTGGTGACGCTGGGTGATGACACGGATGAAACCATCAAAGGCAAGGATGCCTTGCGCGATTGGATCGAAGGTGCTGGTGGGAATGACACCATCCGCGGGCGCAAACAAGACGACTATTTGGACGGCGGCGATGGTGACGATCGCATCGTCGGACAAGACGGGGATGATTTCATTTTTGGCGGGGCCGGAAATGACAAAATGTATGGCGGAAATGGCAATGATACATTTTTTGCAACGGAGGGCGACGACTCCGTATTTGGCAACAACGGGGATGACGTTGTTGTTGTTGGCGCCACATCGGGCACCGTGAAAATCTTTGGTTGGGAAAAGAACGGCGATGTGGATCAAGTCCATTTGATTGATGGGCTGAAGTTTTCGGACTTTGATTTGACGACTGCGGATTCGGGCAACCTTGTGCGTTATATCGGGATTGAAGGTACACTCGCCGAAGGCGTATCGCTTCGGTTCACACGTCTGGATGGGGCATCCAGCGTGGATGTTAGCGACTTTGTTGAATGTTCCATTGACGACCCCACCCCTGCGCCAGATTTGCGCCTAGAAGCCACTTATGCGGATCCAGCAGATGAAAACGACTGGATCGATAGTGCGGGCAGCGGCAGCAATATGGCAGGCGGTGCTGGGAACGATTACTTTGTCGCGTCCCAAGGGGGGATTAGCAACTTTTACGGGGATGCGATCAATGATCCGTCTGACACGGGGGCGGATATTTTTCAGTTCCAAGTTGGGTCAGGCATCGTCATTGTGCGCGATTTCCAGATTGGTGAGGATCTGATCGACCTTGGACCGGGCGGCAGTTTAACCGACCTTGCGGCGATCAGCGACAATCCCAATGGGGCGCAGCTTCGGTTCAACAACAATGATAAGATGAACCTTTTGGGGATTGAAGCCAGCCAGCTTAGTGACATGGATTTGCTTGCTTAAACCACGGTGTTCTTAAGAGGGCGGCGGGCCGTTTGGGGCCGCCGCTGATGCAAACGCCATAGAGTGGTGGTTAGCCCCCTGCAATAGCCGAAACTCTTGAAAGCGTCGTCGTGGCCAGTTCTGCCACATTTTCAATTGTCTCCAAGATCTTATTGGCTGCTCGAATATTGTCCAAAAATCCGCGTGCCTTTTGCTGTTGCGATTGCAGAGCTTCAACAATTTCATTTGTTACAGCATCTGAAAGCAACTGGTCCTCTAGAATTCCAAGCGCGGCCTCTTTTGAGTCACGCGCTTCACGCCAAGCCGCGTCTATGCGAGCATGTGTTTTCATATCGCCGCGAAACTTTGCCTTTAACTTTTCTTGACGCGCGCTACGTGTGAATTCGTCGAACAGGAAGTCGATAGTCTTGGCAGTTTTTAAGATTTGATTTTGCGTCGCCATAATTGAATTCCTCCTATAACGTTATTGTTCTGAAAATGCTTTTGCTGCTTCAACCAGATCTAAAATTCGCTCATTTGCATCCTTTAGACGATCAAAATCTCTTGGCTTTTCGAAGCTTTCAACAATCGCCTTATGTGCGGCTCCAATTTCCCAGTACACACGCCAACTTGCAGACTCTTCCACTTTCTTGGCAGCTTCATAAGCTTGGTCTATGCTTTCTAAGTCCTCAGCCGAACCGGGTTGAGCAGCATCAACCGCTTCGTTCAAAACCTCGTAAGCGGCGGTAACACGTTCATTATCTGCGGAACTGTTCAACCAAGCAGCAACGCCCGCCGCAGCGTTTTGCACCCAAGGGTCTGCTTGGGTCACGACATCTTTTAGCAGACCATAACGGTACGTCTCTAAAGCTTCGTTTGTTAAACCAGATACGAGCGTTTCCCCTTCTTTCGAAAAAAGCCTGCGCGGATCCTTATTTTCGCTTGCTTCATCGACAAAATCACCAACAGCCGACAGCGCCGAAGACGCAGCAGCGGCGGTTTCTGACTTACTGTTCGCGGCAACCAAATCACTAAGAGCCTCAGCATATGAATTCAAAGCACGAGAAAGTTTGCGAGCGTTACGCTCCTGTAGGATCGGATCGTCTTCTGCTAGGCCCACGTCTGTCGCCACGAGCTCTCCTGTGTTTGGATCGAACACAACTGGCTGTTTGGGGCAATTGGCCTCAAACTTCATGGGGCCGTTGTCAAAATCTGCAAGCGGCTCTAGTGGGTTGCAAGCACCAAGTTCATAGAGGCCTTCCTTGGACGCAAGTTGTTTTCGCAGTGCCATTTCAATTTGAGAATCTAAGTCGTCGGCTTCAAAATCTTGTTCAATTTTTGAGTTTGCGGATGTTACAGACTGGCCAAATTGCTCAATATATGGACGTACTGGAGCAACTGAACATGCTGATAGAAAAGAAAAAGTGACAGATGTACTAAGCAACACCAATGATGATATTTTCATCAGAATTCCTCCAAAAATGAGCCATTAAAAAATGTGTAAAAAGACTAATCAAGTTTTTCTCCAAAAAAAAGAAAATTTTGAATCCAATATTGGACCCGATTTGACGGAGGACGGCGAAATTTTGGTAGGGCCATATTTGACCGATGGATAAATGGACCGAACTTCGCACGGCGTATCAGGTGGCGCGTCTTGGCACGGTTAGCGCGGCCTCCGAAGCGCTGGGCCTGCACCGGGCGACGATCAATCGCCATGTTGATGTGCTAGAGGCGGAGCTTGGCGCGCGGATATTTATTCGACATGCAAAGGGTTATGCTTTGACGGATTTCGGCGACGAGGTTTTGAAGGTCGCGGAAAAAACTGACGGGATGCTCGCGGAATTGGCCGGGCGTGCGGTGGCGGCAAGCGAGGCGCTTGAGGGCGAGATTACGCTAACGGTGCTGCCCGCTTTGGCGAATCTGATCTATCAGCCCTTGCAAGTGTTTCGCACTGCCCATCCAAATTGTCAGGTAAATGTGCTGGCCACGGAAAGCTTGACCCGGCTTGAATATGGCGAGGCGCAGATCGCGTTGCGCGCAGGGGCTAAACCGGATCATCCTGATTATATTGTGCAAACCTATTGCACCCTTAAGGTCGGGCTGTTTGCCCATAAAAGCTATGAAGAAAAACATGGGCTGCCCACATCACTGGCAGAGTTGAACCAGCATTTTTTCGTCGCTCCTGACAAGGATCGGCGGCGCATTGAATTTGTTCAGTGGTTTTATGACACGATTGAGCCGACGCAAATTGCGGTGTCTTCCGGCAATACTGAAATTTCTGAACGGCTGGTGGAAGCGGGCCTTGGGATCGGGATTTTTATTGGGTTCGATCAAATGAACGCGCGCGGCTTTGTGCCTGTGTTGCCTAATGAGCTGAGTTGGCAAACGCCTGTGTCGCTGGTCACCCATATGGATTTGCACCGCACGCGAAAGGTGCAAGAAATGGCGCGGATTTTGAAGGATCACGCGCCTTAGCAATCAACCGTTGGCCCCTTAAGGGACAAAAAAGGGGCCAAGGTGATTTCGGTGGGGCGTTAGGCCGCGACCGAAATATCTGCGACTTGCGAATTTGCCGCCGCTTGAGAGGCTTTTGCATCAAGGCTCATCTGATCGGCGGCAACCACGTCGACCTTCGTGATCCCCAAAAACCCAAGCACATGGCGCAGGTAGTTGGTGGCAAAATCAATCTCGGAGCCGCTTTTCGTGCCGCCCGAGGCGATTGTGACAATGGCGCGTTTGCCGCTTAGCAAACCTTCGGGACCGTTCGCGGTGTAGCGAAAAGTTTCGCCCGCCCGTGCAATTTGGTCGATCCAAGCTTTCATGCTGGCAGGCACACCAAAGTTATAGATCGGCGCGCCAATTAGCAGGATATCGGCGGCCTTAACTTCCGCCACGAGGCTGTCGGACAGGGCGAGCGTATCGCGCTGGCTGTCGCTGCGATCTGAAAGCGGGGTAAAATTTGCACCCACCCAAGCCTCGTCTATTTGGGGCAGTGGGTCTGCAAGATCGCGCAAAGTCACTTTGGTTTCAGCTTCATCGGCAAATCGCGCAACAATCGCGTCGTTCAGGCCGCGGGTGATCGAGCCGCTGCGCCGGGCAGAGCCGTCAATTCGAAGGATATTGATCGTCATCAGGGATGCTCCCATTGGTTTGTTTCATGGGATAGGATTTGGGAGTTTTCGAGCGACACAGCAATGCGCGTGCTTTCAGCCATGCCTGCGCGAAAATGCGCACAAAAGCCATCGGCATAAAAAAACGCGCCAGAGTTGCCCCCAGCGCGTTTGGTGTTTTTAGGTTTCGCCCCCGTTAGAGCAGCAGCGTGATGATTGAGGGCCAGATCAACATCACGGCCAGCGCGCAAAGCTGGATGCAGATAAACGGCAAGAAGCCCTTAAAGATATCTGTCAGCGAGATATGCGCCGGGGCGACCGATTTGAGGTAGAACGCCGCCGGGCCGAAGGGGGGTGACAGGAAGCTCACTTGCATGTTCATACAGAACAGCACCCCGAACCAGACCGAGATGTATTTCGGATCGAGCTGGCCGATGAAGCCGATTTCTTCAATCGGGAGCCGTTTCACGATGGGCAGGAACACCGGGATAATCAGCAACACGATGCCCACCCAATCCATAAACGCGCCCATGAACAACAGGATCACCATCATGGTCAGCAACACCAGCATGGTGGGCATGTCAGAGCCCACGATCAGGTTGGCGATATAGGTCGGCCCGCCTGCCACGGTGTAAGCCCCGGCAAGGGCTGCCGCACCGATTGTCACCCAGATGATGGTTCCTGTTGAACGAAGCGTGCGCAGCAGGCTGTCCCAGATCAAGGAACGATGTTCCTCGATTTGTAGGATGAAATACATCGCCGCGATTACAAAGATCAAAAAGCGGGCTTCGCCGTCGATGTCCCATGCGCTGGGCAGAAGCATCGGCAAGAACACCATCAGTGCGATCACGAGTGCGATGGCGGTGATGATGCGGCCTGTGTTGGAGCGGATCAACTCGCCCCATTCCTCGGTCGTGTTATGCAGCAGGACCGAGAACAGGAATACGGCGAGTGCGCCCATGCCTGCGGCCTCTGTGATGCCGGTGATGCCGCCATAGATTGACCCCATGACCACGCCGACAACGAGGATCGGTGGCACAAGTCCCCTGCCCCGCGCCCATGCGACGGCGGCGCGTCTTGGGCCTAACACCACGAACACGGCCGCAAGGCTGGCGATCAGGCCGATGGCGATAAAGTTGAAATCAGCGGGCATACCGAGGCTGATTGGGTCTTCGCCTTCAGCCACCACGCGCGCGCTGCGTCCGGTGAGTTGGAAAAAGCCCCAGCGCAGGAAGATCACAGCGAAAATGCCAGAGGACACGATGGACCAGAAGCTGAGGAAGATTTGCCCCTTAGCGCTGGTGGCCATCAGAAATCCAAGGGCTGTTACGATGAGCAACGGAATTGCAGACCATGCGCCGATTTCAAGCGTCCCTGTAAGCCACCCAAGCACGCCAATGACGCCCAGAATGGCCAGCACGCCAAACACGATTTTGGGGATGACCCCTTCGCCAAGCTCGTTGATTTCCTCGTCCTCGACCACATCGGGAAGTGGCGCGAGGCTGGGGTTCAGCTGCGTGCGCACGATGATGTAGATGATGATAAAGCTGGCGAGCATGAAACCGGGGACAAAGGCGCCGGTAAAGAGCGCTTTGATCGAGGTTTCGGTAATCAGCCCGTAGATGATCAGAACGATCGAGGGCGGGATCATGGTGCCCAGCGAGCCAGAGGCACAGATCGTCCCAATCGCAAGGTTTTGGTTATAGCCCAAGCGCAGCATTTGCGGCAGGGCGATGAGCCCTAAGAGAACCACTTCACCGCCGATGATGCCCGACATGGCAGCCATGATGACGGCCATGATTGAGGTGACAATCGCGATGCCGCCGCGTGTGCGCGCCAACCAGAAATCAAGGCTGTCATACATCGCCCGTGCAATGCCGGAGCGTTCCAGAAGTGCTGCCATAAAGATGAACAGCGGCACCGAGATCAGCACATATTCGGTCATCAGATCGAATATTTTCTGGGTGTCGAGGTATAAGGCCCCGGTCCCCGGTCGTGCCGTTAACATGCCGGGAATACGCAAACCTTCGCATTCTACGCCGAAATAGCACCAAGGGTTGGTGATGATGGTCGGCTCGAACTTCATGATCAAAACGAGGACCGATAAGAATAGAGAGGCAAGCCCCAAGGGCATCCCAATCGCCAGCAGCACAATCAGCATAACGACGAGGATTAAAGAGATTAGACCGACATCCATTATTTCGCTCCTACGCTGCGTTTGATGGCTTCGAGTTCTTCTTCGTCGATGTCATCGGCAGCAGAGTGAACTTCGGGATCTTTGTTCCAATCAGCGATCAGATTGGCCACCGATTGGATGGCAACCAACACGATAATGATGAGAACGGCGGGTTGGACGGTGGCAGGGATCGGCGGATCAAAGGCGGTCCCCCACATTTCCCAGCGGTAAAACTTGACCGCAAAGACTTGTTTATAGCTGCCAAAGACCACGAAAAACGCACAGATCACCAGCAAGGCGGTCCAGATCACGTCAAAGAGGCGCTGCACGTTGCGCGGTACCGCATCATAGAGGAGAAAGATGCGGATGTGGCTGCGTTGTTGCATGCCGTAAAGACCTGAACACAGAAACATAAAACCGCCGATCCAGAGCGTTAGCTCGTTGGCCCAAAGGGTTGGGCGCTCTAGGGCATAACGCAGGAACACCTCATACAGCATGACGCAGGTGAGGGCGGCGATCAGGATCATAGTGACGCGGCCAATAAAGATTGCGAAATAATCAAAGCGCGAGGGCGTTTGATATTCGATGGTGTAAATCCGCACC
>CAZBBZ010000144.1:0-6943 GCA_964489925.1 uncultured Rhodobacterales bacterium | reverse complement strand
TCATCGCTGGTTCGGCCGCTGACCGTCACTGAAACGCGCGGGTCGCGCTTGATGTTGCTTTATCCGCGCGTTGGTCTTTATGCGCTGATGTTGGCGGCGGCTGGTATCCCGCTTTACATCCATCTTCCACAATTTGCCGCTGTGAACCTTGGGGTCGATCTGGCCAGTTTGGGGGCGATTTTGTTGGCGATTCGCCTGTTTGATCTGGTGCAAGACCCGGCTATTGGCTGGGCCATTGATCGTTGGCCGCGTG
Organism: uncultured Rhodobacterales bacterium; assembly: GCA_964489925.1. Lineage (GTDB taxonomy): Bacteria > Pseudomonadota > Alphaproteobacteria > Rhodobacterales > Rhodobacteraceae > CAYLLD01. Next base: position 6,690 of record CAZBBZ010000144.1, on the reverse strand, counting down.
CGCAGCTTGGCTTTGGTCTGGTGGCAGCGCTTGGGTTGGCGGTGTTTTTTCCACTGCTCTTTAACCTTGGTCCGGGGCCGTTTCTGATCGCCAAACTGGTGGCGATCCTGATGGGGCTATTTACCTGCTATAGTTTGGGAATGATCCTGCTTTATGGGCGCAGTGCGACGCTGGCCAAGCGGGTGGAACAGGCCGAGTTGCTGCGCCTTGCGGGGTTTCGCGAGGTGGGCCAGCTGGCGGGCGTTATTCTTGCGGCGGTTGCGCCTGCGGTGTTGATCGCCTTTGGCGCGGCCGCGCAGGGCTATCCGGCCTTTGGGCTAATGCTTGGCGTGGTGGCGCTGGTGGTGGGGCTTGTGACATTGCCGATGTGGCGGCGTCCGGTTGTGAAAGGCGATCCGATTTCGTTTAGCGGTTTGGCCGGGTCCGGGGCGCTGCGCTTGTTGGTGATTGCTTTGCTGAATAGCTTGCCTGTGGCGCTGACCTCGACCCTGTTTTTGTTTTTCGTCCAAGACCGTCTGGAATTGCCGGATGCATCCGGTGGGCTGTTGGCGCTGTTTTTTGTCGCGGCGGCTTTGTCCGTGCCGCTGTGGACCTGGGTAAGCGCGCGTATCGGTACGAAGCGCACCTTGTTGATTTCCATGCCGCTGGCGATTTTTGCATTTGCAGGGGCCAGTCTGCTTGGTCCCGGTGATCTGGTGCCGTTTGCGGTGATTTGCGCGGCATCGGGTGCCGCACTTGGGGCGGATATGCTGTTGCTGCCTGCGATGTTTAGCATCGCTTTGACGCGCGCGGGGCTGAATGCCTCGACCGCGTTCGGGTTCTGGTCCTTTGCCGGGAAACTCGCCCTAGCGCTGGCAGCCGCATTTGCTTTGCCGCTTTTAGAAGTGCGGGGATTTGTGCCGGGGCAAGCGAATGAGGTGGCGGCCTTGGGTGCGTTAACACTCGCCTACGCCGTGATCCCTTGTGGCTTAAAAATCTTAGCGCTGGTGGCGGTGATGCGCTTGCCAAGCCAAGAAGCTTAAGCCGCTTTCCACTTGATCGAACAGCCCATGGACGGAACTTGGTCGCGCGGGCCTTTGCCCGTTTCGGCCACCAGTTTCATTGCCTGATACAAATCGCGGGGCAAATCGTCCGGGCCGGAGCTTGCGCGCGACGCATCAAGCCGCCCGCGATATTGCAGACTAAGGCCCGCGTTAAATCCAAAGAAATCTGGCGTGCAAACCGCGTCATAGGCGCGCGCGATCGTCTGATCTTCGTCGTGCAAGTACGGAAAGGGAAACGCCTTGTCGCGTGCCAGCTTTGCCATGTTGTCAAAACTATCGCTGGGATGGGTGGTCGCATCATTGGCGCAAATGCCCGCGACGCCAATTCCAAGGGCGCTCAAATCGCGCGCATCGCGGATGATCTTATCCAAAATCGCGATCACATAGGGGCAGTGGTTGCACATGAAAATCAGCAACAAGCCGTTGGCGCCCTTAAGGTCCGCAAGGCTATAGCGCGTGCCATCCGTGGCGGGCAGCTCAAAGCTGGGGGCGGGCCAGTCAAAGTCGCAAACCGGAGGCGTGGCCATCGTGAAATCCTTCGTATAACGATTGGGTTGATGCCACATGATGCCCGAAACGCGGGCGCGCGACAATTCAAGAAAAGGAACAGGCCATGCCACTTGGGGACGACGGGAAGTATCGCTGTTTTGGGAGCAAGCCGGCCTATGCGCTCTATCACGACGAAGAATGGGGCGTGCCGGTGCATGATGATCGGGTGTTCTTTGAGTTCTTGATATTGGAAGGCGCGCAGGCTGGGTTGAACTGGGAAACCATTTTGAACAAACGCGAGGGCTATCGCGCGCAATTTCACGGCTTTGATCCGGTGAAGGTCGCAGCGATGAGTGACGAGGATTTGGCGCAAGCCCTGCTGAACCCCGGCATTGTGCGCAACAAGCTAAAGGTAGCATCGGCGCGCAAGAATGCCGTGGCGTTTTTAGAGATTCAAAAAGAGTTCGGCTCTTTTGATGCCTATGTTTGGGCCTTTGTGGATGGCAAACAAATCGTAAACTTGGATCGCAGTTTTGAAGAAGTGCCTGTTTCAACGCCTCAAAGCGATGCCTTGTCCAAGGATTTGAAAAAGCGCGGCATGAGCTTTGTGGGCACGACGATCATCTATGCCTTTATGCAAGCGACGGGCTTGGTGAACGATCATATCAAAGAGTGCTGGAAGCACGGGCTGTAGCTGGGCGTCTTAGGTCCAGATTTTGCTAGGGATATCGCCAAGCATCACATCGTTTGAAGCGTTAAGGTCTGTTGTGTAACCTGCACGGGATACCACACGTTATTGATGGATTCCCCGTGATGATTAAGACGCCATATCTGTTGTTTTTGGGCGATGCGCCCGACGCGCTTTCGGCCAAGGTTGCCCAAGGGATTAAGGACTGGCGCCCGGATGTGTCGGTTGGCCAGCTGCGCATGAATGGCTGCAATGCGGATATGGGCCTGACCGATATGAGCATTGATGACGCGCTTGCGGCGGGTGCCAAGACGATGGTCTTGGGCGTGGCCAATCGGGGCGGTGTGATTTCGGACGCTTGGAAGGCGGTTTTGATTGAAGCCTTGGAAAAGGGGCTGGATCTGGCGTCGGGCTTGCATAACCTGCTGCGCGATGAGCCAGAGCTGGTCGCAACCGCGAAACAGCATGGCCGCAGCTTGCATGATGTGCGGGTGCCAAGCGTGGATTACCCGATTGCCAATGGCAAAAAGCGAACCGGTAAGCGGTGCTTGGCCGTGGGAACCGATTGCTCTGTTGGCAAAATGTATACGGCCATGGCAATGGATCGCGACATGCAAAAGCGCGGCATGAAATCCACGTTTCGCGCCACAGGGCAGACCGGAATTTTGATCGAAGGCGACGGCGTGCCGCTAGATGCGGTGATTGCGGATTTCATGGCGGGTTCAATCGAATATCTAACGCCGGATAATGACCCGGATCATTGGGATTTGATCGAGGGGCAGGGCTCTTTGTTTCATGTGTCCTACTCCGGCGTGACCATGGCTTTGGTGCATGGGGGGCAGCCGGATGCGCTGATCCTGTGCCACGAACCGACCCGCGCCCATATGCGCGGTTTGCCCGAATACCAGCAGCCAAGCCTTGAGCTGTTGCGTGACACAGCGCTGACCTTGGCGCGTGTGGGCAATCCCGACTGTCAGGTGATCGGGATTTCCGTGAACACGCAGCATATGGATGAGGCGGCCGCAAATGCGTATCTCGCTAAGGTCGAGGCCGAGATGGGCCTGCCAACGGTTGATCCGTTCCGCCATGGAGCGGGGCGCTTGGTGGATGCGCTTCCTTGAGTGACGTAAGCATTTCCGCGCGCCAAGACGTCTTTCCGCTCGCGCAAGTCTTTACCATATCGCGGGGCTCGCGGACCGAAGCCCATGTGGTCGTGGCCGAAACGACCCGCGACGGTGTGACCGGGCGCGGTGAATGCGTGCCTTATGCGCGCTATGGGGAAAGCTCGCAAAGCGTGATCGCTGAAATTAACGGCTGCACCGCGCAGGATCGCACGGCCTTGCAAAGCGCGATGAAACCGGGGGCAGCGCGTTTCGCGCTTGATGCCGCGTTCTGGGATCTTGAAGCCAAAGCGACAGGCAAACCCGTTTGGCAACTGGCAGGGCTGGCACAACCGGGACCGGAAATCACCGCCTATACCCTTAGCATTGATACACCCGAAAACATGCAAGCCGCAGCGCGCAAAAACGCGCATCGCCCGCTGTTAAAGACGAAACTCGGCGGGGGGGACGATGTCCCAAAAATCGAAGCCGTGCGCCGTGGTGCGCCCGATGCCCGTATCATTGTTGATGCGAATGAAGGCTGGGATTTGGCGACCTACAACGAGCTTGCACCGGTATTATTGCGCCTTGGGGTGGAAATGGTGGAACAGCCGTTTCCCGCCGGGGAAGATGATGCCTTGCTAGACCTAGACCGGGTTCTGCCCGTCTGCGCCGATGAAAGCTGCCATGATCGGGCCTCGCTGGACGCGCTCAAAGGCAAATACGATCTGATCAACATCAAGCTTGATAAAACCGGTGGGCTGACCGAGGCTTTGGCCCTAAAGACCGATGCAATCGCCCAAGGCTTTGGCATTATGGTCGGCTGCATGGTGGGCTCATCCCTGTCCATGGCACCCGCATTGCTGGTGGCACAAGGGGCCGCTTATACGGATTTGGATGGGCCGTTGTTGTTGGCAAATGACCGCGCGCATGGGCTGAAATTTGATGACCACGGCGTTCACCCGCCACAACCCGAACTTTGGGGATAGGGATGCAGCTCTTCCTCTTGCTAGAAATACCTCCGCCGGAGGCAATCCAAGTAAAAACACCGCGCGCAATCGCGCGCGACCGCTTAGTCAGAACCAAAGGTGGCACATGAGCCGTATTGTCTATGTAAATGGTGACTATCTTCCCGAAGAAGACGCCAAGGTTTCAATCTTTGATCGGGGCTTTCTGTTTGCCGATGGGGTTTATGAAGTGACCTCGGTGCTCGAGAGCAAACTGATTGATTTTCCCGGCCATGAGACCCGGCTTGCGCGGTCATTAAGTGAATTGGGCATGGGCTATCCGTTTCAAGGCGATGAGTTGTTGAACATTCACCGCGAATTGGTGTCGCGCAACGATCTGGTGGAAGGGTTGATCTATTTACAGGTCACGCGCGGGGCCGCTGATCGGGATTTCGTTTATCCCAGTGCGGATACGCCGCAAACCGTTGTGTTGTTCACGCAGTCCAAACCGCTGGCTGAAACCGTGGCGGATCAGAACGGGATCAAGGTGATCTCGGTCGAGGATATTCGCTGGGGACGTCGCGATATTAAGACGGTGCAACTGTTGGCCCCGTCCATGTGCAAAATGATGGCCAAGGCTGAAGGCAAGGACGATGCTTGGATGGTCGAGGATGGGTTCGTGACCGAAGGCACCTCGAACAACGCCTATATTGTAAACGCCGAAGGCACGCTGGTCACGCGCAACCTGACCAATTCGATCCTACATGGCATCACGCGGGCGAGCGTGCTGAAGCTGGCCGAAAGCGCGCAGATCAAGATCGAGGAACGTCCCTTTACGGTTGAAGAAGTAAAGGCAGCCAAGGAAGCCTTTATCACTGCCGCCTCGACCTTTGTTTGCCCGGTGATTGAAATTGACGGGGCAAAGATTGGCACCGGGGACCCCGGACCCGTTGCGCGGCAATTGCGTGAAATTTATATTGCTGAAAGCCGCAAAGCCGCGATGTAGGCGCGCGCGACCAGCGCTTGGTTATTTATTCAAACCGCGCGCTGGCAACAGCGTCCAATAGCTCGGCCTTGTGGTCATCCGATTGACCGGGGGCCGTATGGATCGAAAACAATTGCATGTAGCCTTGCGGCGTTGTGGTGGCGGCAAAAATCGCTTCAGGCAGACCGACGCTCGTAAAATCGGCCAAACCAAGCTCGGTTTTAAGCACCCAAGCGTTTCGATCCCCCAGGGCCACATATTCTTTGTCCGAGGTGTCGGCACATTGAAACGGGCCGCACAAACCTTCGAGAAATTCTTTGGTGGTAAACTCGACCCGCGCCGCATCTGATTGCGCAGCTGGATTGACTTGCAGCATGGTAAGCACTTGAACCAGCATCAGTTCGTTTTCGCTTTGATGGATTGCCACCACGGTTGATTGCCCGCCACCGGATGTGACGTCCAATTGCCAGTCAAGATCGCTGTTCAGTTGCGCGGTCATGCCGATGCTTGGATCATCCAACGCGATGGGGTCTTGGGCCAGCGCCATGCAAGGCAGGGCGGCGATAGCAAATGCGAGTTTTGTATTCTTGATAAATTGAAATGGCATGAAGCGTCCTAAAAGTGGTGGTGCATTTGGGATAGCAAGCCGGGTTCCTTGGCTCAAGCGCCCTTAGGGGCAAAGTTGGAGAGGTAACGGGAATGTGTAGAGGCAAACAAAAAAGCGACCGCGCGGGGGACGCGGTCGCTTTATTTGTGGGTGGGGGCACCCATTTGGCCCATTAGGGGGGGCGGGCCAGTATTTTGGTCAAACCTTAAGGGGGGGTAGGTCTGATCCGTAGCTATTCTTGGCGCGTTTGCGATTGATGCGACCCGGTTGGTGCGGGAGGCTCGCGTGGGCGGCGCGATTGGCCCAATTTTGTGGCCCCGGTGGGCCTGCGTTTGATATTAGCGTCTAACGGTTAAGCAATTACGTCGTTGCCAAGCCGTTTAGTCCTTTGTTTGCAGAGGTGCTTCGAGTTCTGCGGCATAAAAGCTAACCGTTTCGCTGCGTTCTGCAGGGGCGTAAAAGATGACGTTTGCGAAGAACACGCCTGCGAGCATAACAACGACCAAGTCGATGGCGCGGGTGCCGGCGAAGGAATTATCTACTTTGTTGCTCATAACTAAACTTTCACTAACTCTGCGGTGTTCGATGAGACAGGTTATGGCGGGTGCAAGTGTCCAAACTTCGATGCCATTGTGATCAAGTTTTGATAAATAAAGGTCGTTTAGGGGCAGATTTACAGCTGAATTTTGTGCGATTGCAGCGTATTTATGACCTCTTGCGCGGCGGCTTCGGGCGTTTCTTGCTGATCGCGGACTTTGGTGCGTGCCGCTGTTATCAGCCTGCGGGCCTCTGGCGCATTTTTGAGCGCCTTCGTTGTTCCTGCAGCACCTG
>CAZBBZ010000143.1:0-6944 GCA_964489925.1 uncultured Rhodobacterales bacterium | reverse complement strand
AACGCAGATGATGACGCGGCGGACGATCATATGGGCCATGACATGGCTGATGATGGCATGGCCGACGATATGGACACTGACGATATGGGCGGTGACGACACGCTGATGTCGCACGATCATGAAGATCATGACACCCAAGACGATGATTCCGGCGAAGATAGCCACGATCACATGCACGACGACCATATGGTCGAGGATGATACGCCAGCCGATGATGGCATGGACCATGACCACGACATGGAAACGCCGGTTGCGCCAGATCAGCATGATCCCATGCCGACACCACAGATTGAAACGCCAGAAGATGTGGACACGAACCATGTCGACGAAGCTGCGCCAAGCGAAGAAGACGACGAGGTCGTTATCGGCCACGGCGATCATCACAGCGACAGCATTGGGCATGACGATACAACTTCCGCTTTGTCGGATCACGGCCATCGCCTGAACGGATATCTGGATGCTGGACGGTTCGTCATCGACACCAATGCCCGCGAAGTGTCAGTGGACACGAATGGTGACGGGGTTGCGGACAACATTTTAAGCTTTGCCGATGAAGGCACGCAGATGGGCTTGTTGTTGCGCCATGACCAAGACGCGACCAACTTCAACGTCGTGCGCGCTCCGGCGGTTTTGGCTGAAAACAAGCGTCTATCCAACAATGATATCAACGGCATCGTGGACGAAGACTTCCTTGCAGGCAGCGCCACGGGGCAGTTTGAAATCGACGTATTGCCAACGTCAGGTGCCAAATATGCCAACAGCATCGGCGTTTATTCTTACGACGACCTTGGCAACATCACTGATGTTCAAATTTTGGTCGAAGATGCGCGCCAGACCTCGCCAACTATGATCGTGGATGTTGAAGCTGGCGAAAACCTCGGCTTTTTTCTTGTCCAAGACGGCGGGAACAAAGTGTCAGATGCGGCATTGCAAAGCGATGATCTGGGTCTGTCCGTGCAAAACGGTACAATCCGGCTGACCGACGGCGGTGACGTGGTGCCCGGTGCAAGGGTCTTTGTCTCCCATGACCGCAGCCTGAACCCAGATGGACAAGAACACGTGCTTTCGGGTGCTGATCCAGACAACTCTGGCGGTATGATCATCGGCTTTGAAGATCAAATGCGCAGCAGCGGCCAAAGTGACGATGATTTCCAAGATGTGGTCATGCTGGTTCGCTCTGATGCGACCTCAAGCGCGACCAATTCTGTGCAAGATGTGGCGGATTACGAAGAAACCAACGTGCTGGACCAACTGTTGTTCATGGGCGAGGGCGATGCTGCATCAAACGATGTCTTTGGTCTATTTTCCGCGATGGCTGCAAGCTTGGGCGTGAATGTCGCCTATGCAGAGTTCGATCAAGCCGAACATCTGAACACCTACCTCAACAATTCTTCGATCGACCTTTTGGTCATGCAAAATGATCTGGCTGGTTTTGATGCGTCGGATGTTTTGGAAAACTGGGATGGTGACTACCTGCTTTCCACAGGCTGGGGCCAACATTGGACGCTCGAAGCGCAAGGCCTGCACAGTAATTCCGCCGTTCTGACACAAGTTGCAGCTGACACTTACGCTGTGGCTTGGCATGATCTTGAACGCTCTGACCTTGATGGAAATCTCAATGACGAAGATGGTGGGCCTGATGACATTGGCGCGGTTCTGGCCGCAAGTGTTATGGCTGCAGCGGTCTTTGAAGATGTGCCGGGCGAACCCGATCAGGACATGTTTGACGACGCTGCAAATAGCGATGTGGCGATGGTGCATGACATGCTCGCAGATGCGGGGCTCGACGTCGCATAAGCCCTCTGGCTTTGATTTAACCTTGGGCCGTTTCCTGCGGCCCAAGCTTTATCCCCTGGCAACACATTCTAATGCAATGCGGTCCGCGCCAACTTGGTGTTTCTAAAATTGGTGAAACCGCGCTAAACGGCGCGTGTTCCGTTATGATTTGGGCATTTTGCGATGCGTATTCTTGAAATTTCGCCTTATAATTTCGCTGCTGGCGGGTCAGACCGCTATTTTCTTGAGCTGTCGAACCTTTTGACCCGTGATGGGCATGAGGTATTTCGGTTTTGCAAACAAGACGATCGCAACGAGCCGAGCGATCAATCCGATTATTTTCCAAGCGGCATCGACACCACGGGCAAACGCCCGCTTGATGCGCTCAAGATGATCTATAATCGTGACGCGGCGGCAAAGCTGGACGCATTCCTCACCGACAACCCTGTCGATGTGGCCCATGCGCATATTTACTACGGCCATTTTTCAGGCTCGATCTTCAAGGTGCTGCGCAAACACGGCGTACCGATGGTGCAAACCGTGCATGACTACAAAGCAATCTGCCCGGTTTATTCCTGCAACCGCCATGGCGCGATTTGCGAGGACTGCAAGGGCAAGCATTTTTGGAAAGCGACCACCAATCGCTGTAACCGCGGCTCGCTGGCGCGTTCTGCGCTTTCGAGCGCCGAAACCTATGTGACGGACTATTTGGGCGCGCGGTCTGCTTTTGACAGCTATATCGCCGTGGCGCATTTTCAGGCCGAGCGCCTGATCGCGAACGGGTTGCCCGCCGATAAGGTCGAAGTGCTGCACAACTTTGTGGACCAAAGCCAGTATCCCTTAGTCAAGCCGGACACGGTGGCGGACTCAATCGTCTATTTCGGCCGGATCGAGGCGTCAAAAGGTATTGAAAATCTGGTAGACGCATTCTTGGCTGTTCCGCCCGACGTGCGCGGCGATGTGACGTTGAAACTTGCCGGAACGGGCGAGGGGGTTGATGCCCTAAAGACACAGATCGCAGCCTCTGGCAGCGATGCAGTGCAATACTTGGGCTATGTGGCGGGCGATGATCTGACCGCGCTGATCCATTCAGGGCTCTGCACCGTGTTGGTTCCGAATGTATATGAAAACTGCTCTATGGCGGTATTGGAAAGCCTTGCGATGGGCGTTCCTGTGATTGCCGGGCAAATTGCCGCTTTGCCAGAGCTGATCAACCACGGCGTTGACGGGCTAATGGTTCCCTCCAGTGATACCCCCGCGCTAACGGCGGCGCTGAGCCGGATCATGGCAGACCCCAAAGCGTCACGCGCGATGGGTCTGGAAGCGGCTGCAAAGATCAAGCGAGAGTTCAACCCCCAAGACCACATGGCCCGCGTGCTAGAGGTTTTTGAGGCGGCGATTGCAGGCTATCAACGGCGATAAATTCGCTACCTTAGATCAGTCCATGCTCTTTCTGCGCCCAACGATATTGTAAAGCACCGCTGGCCCCACGCCTTTCAGGCGCACGCGCCCTTGGCGTTCATACAAAAAGTCCGTGCCCAGACGTTGCAAAACCGCTTCGCTGACGGTGACTTTGCCGTTCTTCCCAGCACTTTCCACACGTGCGGCGATGTTCACTGTGGACCCCCACAGATCATAAACAAACCGCAAGTCGCCCACCAAGCCCGCAACCAACGGGCCGCTATTCACACCGATGCGGACCTCCAGATTTCGACCAATGGAAATGCCAAATTGCTGGGTCTCAAACAGGATTTCTAGTGCTGCATCTACCGCAAGCGCACAGTGATCTTTTTCGTCATTGGTGACCCCGCCAACGAACATATAGCTGTCACCAATTGTCTTGATTTTTTCCAGATTATAGCTCTGAATAATCCGGTCATAGCGCCCGAAAAGATCATTCAAGAGCGTCATCATTTCTTTGGGCGAGGATTCGGACGAAAACTCCATAAAGCCAACCAAATCGATAAAGACGACTGTCGCATCGGCGACCTGATCTACGATCTGATCTTCGCCTTCGGTCATCCGCTTTGCCACGCGTTTTGGCAAAACGCTTTCTAGGATACGATCCTTTTCCGACAGGGCTTCACTTAGCTGATCCTGCTGTGCTTGGGCGTGGTTAAACGAGTGTTCCAGCTCGAACAAAACAGAGTTGTAATAGAGCCCAATTTGTCCGATTTCCGTGAAGGGCGATTGCGGTGCCCGCACGGAAAGATCACGATCACGAGCTTGGCGCTGCATGATCTCAAACAGTTCATTCAGATCGGTGTTTGCCCCATGTTCACCTACATTTAGGCCAATGTTTTCAATATGTTGCGTAACGCGTAGCGGCATGACGCGATCTATTAGGTAGATTAGTCCAAATGAAAACAAACCCGCATATAACAACAGCACGACGATGCCGATGGACTGAATCGCTAGTTGCCAAAGCATGCCATTTTCAAGCTCATTAGACCCAAAAATCCCAACGGCAATTAGGCTCCATATACCGGCAAACAAATGCACTGGAACCGCGCCGACCGCATCGTCAATTTGCTGTTTTTCCAGCCAGATATCTCCGCCGTAAAAGATGGCGCCACCAATCGTACCAATAACCAGCGCCTCGCGCGCGCCAACAATATCGGCACATCCGGTAATCGCGACTAACCCGGCCAAAGCCCCGCCCATTCCATAAAAAACATTCGGTTTTTTTGTGACCAACCATGAAATAAGAAGCCCGGCTAGGGTGCCAGCGCTGCCCGACACAAAGGTGTTAAGCAACACACTTGGAACACCGTCGGCAAACGCCAAATGCCCGCCGCCGTTAAAGCCGAACCAACCCACCCAAATGATCAGGACGCCCAGCATTGAAAGCGGCAGGTTGGACCCGTTAAACCGGCGTGGATGCCCTGATTTCAAAAAGCGTCCATCGCGCGGACCAATTATGATAATTGCGGCCAAAGCGACGGCACCGCCCAATGCGTGGACCACACCTGCGCCCGCGAAATCATAGAACCCCATTTGGCCAAGCCATCCGGCCCAGTCTCCTGTTTCGTCTTTTGCCCAAGCCCAATGACCAAAGATTGGGTAGATCAGCCCAACAGTGATCGCCGTTACGGCCAGATATCCCCGAAACGTCGCGCGTTCCGCCACGGCGCCGGACAAGATCGTCGCGGCTGTTCCGCAAAACATTACCTTGTAGATGAAAAGCACGTATTCATCGCGGCTTGGTAACTCATTGAAAAAGAAATTTGTGGTTCCAAAAAAGCCACCCGCCGAGTCGCCATACATCAGCCCATAGCCAAAGACCCAATAGAGCAGGATCGAAAATGAAAAGTCACTTACGTTTTTAATTGCAACGCTGATGTTGTTCTTTGTACGCGTGATCCCAGCTTCGACGCACATGAAGCCCGCTTGCATGAAAAAAACAAGTCCTGCACAAAACAGGATCCAAATATAATCTAACTCAGACATGGCCAATAGCGCCCTTTGCTAGACGTTCTGTTACCATACGTAATGTCCCGCCCAGATTAAATTCCAGCGTCTTGGCATAACGACGTTTTTCCGATTAGTGCAAGTAATTGCTTTAATAAATTACACGGCGTTACGGAATGAAATGTGTTTAAGTACTTTGATTTTGCCCCCCATCAGCAAGGCTTGGATGCTTGCCATAGTTTCAAAAACAGCGTTTAGACGGTGCGGGACGGTAAAATCAGACGAAGAATCGCTGGCCGATGCGGCGGTCTGATTTCTTAGAAATACTGTGTCGTTGCTTATGGGGAGTAGCTCTTGGAATACAAAAAAGAAGAGATCGTGCGGAGTTGCAAATTGTTCGCAGAGCTTGGTGATGCAAGTTTAGCGTCACTTGTCACGTCTAGTCGCTTTCAAAAATTCAAAAAGGGTGAGGTCGTTTTTTCGGCAGATGACAAAGCGGATGGTTTGCGCATCATCCTAGATGGGACTGCGCGGGTTTGTTTGACCGATCCTGACGGGCGTGAGTTAACTCTTGCTATCATGGGGGAAGGGGAAAATTTTGGTGAAATCGCTTTGCTAGACGGTAAGGCGCGTTCAGCGGACGTCGTGGCTTTGGACAATTTGAAGTGTCTCTTTTTGCCAAACGAAGCCATGAAATCGGCCATGAAAAACGACATTGAGCTGATGCAATGTCTCGTGCAATCGCTGTGCAGTCTTATGCGGCACAATATGTCGACGATCAGCAGCTTTGCCTTTAACGGTTTGGCGTTCCGGCTGGCTCACCTTATTTATCAGCTCTCCCAAAAACACGCAGATGTGGTCGACGGTCGGGCCGCGTTTTCGCGCAGATTTTCCCAAACCGATCTGGGGTCTTTGCTTGGGGTCTCGCGGGAAGCCATCAACAAACGGTTCAAAGCGCTTCAATATGATGGGCTCGTAGACTTGGAAAACAATGTGATCGTTGTCCCCGACCTTGACGCGTTAAAGGAACGGGTCCTGCAAGAAGAAGGATTAATCGAAAAAATTGGATAAAAAGTGGCAAAACTGTGAACCGGTTCACAGCGGGCCCTCTTTCTCACGTGTTACAAGAACTCTGCCGCTCACCGAAGGCGTAGGACAATGTGTGTGTGTGGGGTGGGTCGGCCTGAAAATCTGTGATGTGTGCGCGGATTTTCAAACTTGTGTGCGGACGTATCTTTCTAGCCCGAGGTGGCGCAGTCAACTGCGACACGTGCCGGGCGGAAAGGTACGTCACACGCGGCATCTCAATAGCTGATTGGGCAAGGTGAACGGGGCGAAACCTTTAACCTCGGCCCATACGTCGTTTTAGCGTGTCCCAGAGGTTCTTGGTTCGCATCAGGTTCAACACCAGTGAAATCGGTGCTTTTACAGCCAGCACGAAGCCGCTCCACAATAGGCCGGGCTGCCATTTAGAAATTCCAGAATGTGCATAGCCAAGTCGCGCCATTTCCTTGGCCGTCATCGCCTCGCAAATCGCGACTTCCGTCTTGGAAACCCCGCCATTTTGCCAGCTACCAGCTGCCTTGGCATTGATGCCTTTTTGGTTCACCCGATCAGTTCCAGCGGATGATCCCACTTGCGGCACGTCGATCATCTGCGGCTCGTACTCAACGCCAATATGCTCACAAATATCCTGCACCCGTGCTTGCGGGTCGGCCATTAAGTCCTCAAACTTCAAGGTCATGAACCTTGGATCA
>CAZBBZ010000142.1:0-6952 GCA_964489925.1 uncultured Rhodobacterales bacterium | reverse complement strand
GTATCCCGCTTCGTTATCGTACCATCCCATAATTTTGACCATATTTCCGACAACACCGGGGTGCCAACCGTCGGCTGCGGCCCAAACCAGCGGCACATTCGTCGACCGGCTTTCAACCTGCGTGATGGCGGCTTCCAGCACTTGGGCCTCAATATCCCGCCGCTCTTTGTTCAGATGATCGAGAGTTTGGGAAATATCTTCCGCCACATGCGGGTCTTGCGTGGTCAACAGCCGCAATCCAAGGTCCGCCTTACCAATACGCCCGCCCGCGTTGATCCGTGGCCCCAACATGTAGCCAAGACTATAAGCGGTCGGTGCCGCATTCAGCCCCGCCACATCTGCCAGCCGCGCCAATCCCTGATGACCACGACCCGCCATTACCTTTAGCCCTTGGCGCACAAACGCGCGGTTTAGACCCTTTAGGGGGGCCACATCCGCAACCGTCCCAAGGGCGACCAGATCAAGCAGGGACAACAAATCAGGCGGCGTCACCCCTTGATCGCGCAAGCTGCGATTGGCTGCGACCAATAACATAAACACCACGCCCGCCGCACAAAGATACGTCAGCGGCGTGTCTTCATCTTGTCGGTTCGGATTAACGACTGCGGTACAATCGGGCAGGGTCTCCCCCCCCAAATGGTGGTCCAACACCATCACATCAGCCCCGGCCGCCCGTGCTGCGGCAATGGGTTCAAAACTCAGCGTCCCGCAATCCACACAAATGATTAAATCATGTGCCTCGGCCAAAGCGGTCATGGCCGGAACATTGGGCCCATAGCCCTCGTCAATTCGATCCGGGACATATCCCGTGGCCTTAAGCCCCAGTTGCCCAAGCCAATTTATCAGCAACGCGCCTGATGTCGCGCCATCCACATCGTAATCCGCAAACACCGCAATGCGTTGCTTGGCCTTCACCGCATACGCCAAGCGCGCGCAAGCGGCTTCCATGTCTTTCAGAGTGTTCGGATCAGGCATCAACTCGCGCAGCGTCGGCGCTAAAAATGCAGGCGCTGTTTCTTCATCCACCCCGCGTGATGCAAGTATGGCCGTCACAAGCGGCGGTAAATCCGTTAGCTGGGAAAGCCCCGCCGCCGCGCGATCTATATCAGCACCCAAGCCAACCCAGCGCCGTTCGCAAAGCGATTTTTCAACGCCCAAAAAGGGCGGCATTGTTTGAGTATCTGACATTTGTCCCGCACCTACCGCCACGGGGCCAAGACTATCACGCGCCTATCTGCCCGGTCAAAACGGTTTCGCGTTCAGCGCGCTTTAATCGAGCGAACAATCCCTCGGATCATGGCTGCCGCGCCGATAATTCCAATACCGCCAACGATCCAAACGCGCATCCAATCAGGGGTGCCGGAAAACTCTTGGAATAGCACCGAGAAAATAATCGACAGCCAAATAATCAACACCACAAAAATCATGACCGGGCTGCGCTTTTTGCGCGGCTCTGTATCCCCGTCAAAGCGACGAAACCCTTTGTTATCAAATTGATTTGACATGAATACGCCCCCGCATATGTCAGCGCCGCCGTATAGCCTGCACCGTTCTTATGAGTGTTCTGCTCGCCGCGATCCATCCGATGACGGCAAGCGTCAGCCATACCATCAAAAATAGCTGGGTACCAATCGGTTCTGCGCCAAACAACAAAGTTGATGCTACGACGACAATGGCAGCTGTCCAAAACAACAGCCAAAAAGCAAGAAAAAGGGCAGCCCTAAGACTGCCCTTGCTTTCGTCACGCTCTGCGTCGCGTTTTTCTTTTTCCGCCCGCTCTGCACGGGTTTTTGCGCGGAAACTTTCAACCGCTTTGTCAGCAGTCGAAAGTTCACCCTTTTGGTCGTCACCAAAGCCGACCTTGCGCGCCATTACTGGTTATTTTGACGGTAAGTCAAACGACGGATCGAACCAGTTTTCGAGCGCATCAGAATGGTTTCTGTTTCCAGATAATCGCCAACTTTTTGCGCGCCTTTAAGGATCGAGCCGTCAGTAACGCCGGTGGCCGCAAAAATAACGTCCTCGGTGACCATGTCGTCCCGTGAATAGATCCGGTTCAAATCCTTGATACCGGCCTTTTTCGCGCGCTTCTTTTCGTCCTCGTTGCGGAACAACAAACGCCCTTGCATTTGACCGCCCATACATTTTAGCGCCGCAGCAGCCAAAACGCCTTCGGGTGCGCCGCCTTCGCCCATGTACATATCGATGCCGGTCAACTCTGCTTCGGCACAGTGAATAATTCCGGCCACATCGCCATCTGTAATCAGACGGATACCACAACCGATGCCACGCAATTCAGCAATCAACGCTTCGTGGCGCGGGCGTTCTAGAACGCAAAGCGTAATCTCGCTTGGCGCACAGCCTTTCGCTTCGGCCAATTTATGCACCCGTTCTGTGGGGGACATATCAAGCGTTACGATGTTTTTGGAATACCCCGGCCCAATGGCCAATTTGTCCATGTAAACGTCAGGCGCGTGCAACATCGAACCGCGTGGTCCCATCGCAATCACGGTCAAAGCGTTTGGCATATCTTTGGCCGTTAGCGTCGTGCCCTCTAGCGGGTCCAGCGCAATGTCCACGCCCGGTCCATCGCCCGTGCCAACTTCTTCGCCGATAAATAGCATCGGTGCTTCATCGCGCTCGCCTTCGCCAATCACGACGACGCCTTTGATGTTGAGCATGTTCAACTGTTCGCGCATGGCGTTCACAGCCGCTTGATCGGCAGCTTTTTCGTCGCCGCGCCCAATTAGCTTCGCAGAAGCAATCGCAGCCGCTTCGGATACCCGCGCTAGTCCAAGGCTTAGCATGCGGTCTTTGAAAATTTCGTTGGTCGACATTGTCGCCTGGTCCTTTTGATACTTTTTAATTCTACAGTTGGCTTTTGGGTTTAATCAATAAAGCCTGTTTGCGGCAAGAAAATGATAACCGCGCACAAGAATTATATTTCACCCATTGTTGCGCTACCCTTCGATACGCAGCGCGATTGGTGCGGACAAAACGGCATCTGCGCCTTGCGTGGCACTCAGCGCTTTGTCCAAGACCGCCCGCTCGCAAGCGTGGGTCACCAAAATCACTGGGGCTTGGTTGTTCTGATGGCTCAACTGGCGCATCCGATCAATCGATATCCCGTTTTCGCCCAATATCGTCGCAACTTCAGCAAGCGCGCCGGGGCGGTCTTCTAACATCAAGCGTACATAAAACGGTGCCGATGCTCCGGTTTTTGAACGCGCTGCTTTCTTAAGTGTCGTTGCAGGTTGCCCAAAGGCCGGAATAACCAATCCGCGCGCGACATCAATAACGTCACCCAAAATTGCGCTTGCAGTTGGGCCTTCGCCTGCGCCGGGGCCTTGGAATACCGTTTGGCCAACAAAATCACCCTCAAAAGCAACCATATTGGTCACGCCCGCCAACTGGCCAAATGGCGAGCTTTCAGGCACCAAGCAAGGCTGCATCCGTTGTTCTAGCCCGTCGTCATTCATGCGCGCCACTCCAAGCAGCTTCACCGCATAGCCCATATCGCGGGCCAACAAGATATCATCGAGCGTTATTTCGGAAATGCCTTCAATTTTCACACCAGCAAAATCGACCTGCGCGCCAAAGGCGGTTGCGGCCAAAAGCGCAAGCTTATGGGCCGCATCAATGCCGCCCACGTCAAAACTCGGATCTGCCTCGGCATAGCCTAGCTTTTGCGCGTCGTTCAGAACGTCGCCGTAAGCCGCGCCGCTGCTTTCCATTTCGGTCAGAATATAATTGCAAGTGCCGTTCATCACACCGCGCACAGAGGTCATGGTATTGCCCGCCAAGCCTTCGGTCAGAGCTTTCACGCAAGGAATGCCACCTGCAACCGCAGCTTCAAATCGCAAGGCCACGCCGTTGCTTTCTGCCAATTCTGCAAGCGCCTGACCATGATGCGCAAGCAAGGCTTTGTTGGCAGAAACCACATGTTTGCCCGCGGCTAAAGCGGCCTCGGTCGCGGCCTTTGCCGGGCCATCTTCGCCGCCCATGACTTCAATCAACATGTCGATGTCATCGCGTTTTGCCAAGGCAACCGGATCATCTTCCCAAGCAAAGCCAGAAATATCGATGCCGCGATTCTTGCTGCGCGAACGCGCGGATACGGCGACGATTTCCAAACCGCGCCCGGCCCGGTCAGTGATCATCGCCCTGCCGCTTTCGATCATGCGAACGATGCCCACGCCAACTGTGCCCAGCCCTGCAAGTCCGATGCGCAACGGTTCAGTCATAAAAATCTTCCTTTGTGGGCACGATTAAGTTTGCGGCTTAGTAGTAGAGCCCGCGTATAAGGGCAATCCGCCTTTTGACGTTATCGTTTTGAAGTTTCGCTATTTGATAACACAAAAACCACCAATCCAGCGAGCAACCCCCAGAATGCGCCAGAAATGCCCAAGATCGAAGCACCAGAGGCGGTCAATAGGAACGTCACTGCCGCAGCGATCCGCGTTTGTTCGGCTTCAAAGGCAGCTACGACTGAATTCACGAAGGTTGGGATCAAGGCAAGCCCAGCAACGGCTGCAATCAAAACACCGGGCGCAAGCGACACGAATGTAGCCACGACCCCGGCAAACAAACCGATAATAATGGATGCAATCCCTGCAACAGCAGCGGCCCAATAGCGCCGATTTGGGTCTGGATGCGCTTGATCGGACGCACACATCGCCGCAGTGATGGCCGCCAAATTCACCGCATGTCCACCGATGAACGCGCCAAATGCGGATAAAACACCTGTGCCAGTGAACCAAAATCCCGGCTTTAGCGGAAAGTCATGCGCCTTTAGGATCGCAACTCCGGGAATATTTTGCGAAGCCATGGTGACAATGAACAAAGGCAGCGCGATGTTGATGGCCGAGGTCAGCGTGAAAATCGGCCACACAAATTGCGGGTTTGGTGCCAAGGCTGCACTTAGTTTATCGCCCGTATCTGCGGGCAGATCGACACCCAGCAACAGCACTGCGACAAACACACAAAGGGCAGCAGGCACCGCCAAGCGCGGGGCAAAGCGCATGAAGATAATCCACGCCACCAATATCGGCAGTCCAAGGCGGGCATCAAAGGCAATCGCTTCAAACGGGGCTAGACACAAATCCAACAATACCCCCGCAAGCAAGGCGCTTGCCAAAGCGGGCGGAATGGCCGAGATCGCGCGGGTCAATGGGCGCAATAACCCAGCCGCAATCGTCAGGCCCGCAGCCATTATGAACGCGCCGACGCTTTCGGCAAATCCCCCGTTTGGCGTGCCAGTGGCCACCAGCAAAGCAGCACCGGGCGTTGACCATGCAATCCAAACCGGAATGCGATCATAAAGTGAAAAAATCAGCGCGCCCAACCCCATTGCGATGGTCACAGCCATCAAGCCAGATGCTGCTTGCGCTTCGCTCGCGCCTGCTGCGCGCAAGCCTTCGAGTACGACGATAAAAGCCGACGCAAACCCGATAAAGGCGGTCAAAATGCCAGTGAAAATTGCCTGCGCTGACAGGTCTTTGATCACGGCTCCCAGAAGCCCCAACCATCAGGGGTGTAACCGCGCGCCAAAGCAATTTTGGTAATACGTTCTTCGTGCAGCCAAATGCCATCTAGCGACATTTCCGTTTCCGGCACGGTGACAACGAACGTCACGCTGCCGTCTTCTTCGTCTTCGCTAAGTTCGCCGCTATAGGCAAACATCGCCAAAGCGCGCTCTAGGGCAGTTTGATCTGCCTCCGCACCCGGCACCAAAAACACGTCCAAATTGACACTTTCGCCCGCGCCAATGGGCAGGTTTTCATCGCGCGCCAAATGGTCCAACGTGTCGGCCGTATCCGCGCGCTGGGCCTCAAAGTCCCAAGTGTCTTCGCTCATTTGTCCGCACCCAACTGGTAACCGGACAAAATATCATCCGCCTCATCCATGACACGGCGAATGCCGCGCGCCGCTTGGCGAATACGCTGTTGGTTTTCCACCAGCCCTAGACGCACAAAACCTTCGCCAAACTCGCCAAAACCAACGCCCGGCGATACGGCAACGTCCGCTTCTTTTAGCAAGATCTTGGAAAATTCCATCGACCCAAGGGCCGCAAACTTCGGCGGGATCGGCGCCCAAGCAAACATGGTTGAGGACGGCGCCGGGATATCCCAGCCCGCACGTCCCATCGCCTCGATCATCACATCCCGGCGGTTTTTATAAATCGTGCGGATTTCGTCGATGCACTCGGTTGGCCCGTTCAAAGCGGCAGCCGCAGCCACTTGCACGGGCGTAAACGCGCCGTAATCCAAATAGGATTTGATGCGTGTTAGGGCTCCGATCAGACGTTGATTGCCAACTGCAAACCCCATGCGCCAGCCGGGCATCGCAAAGGTCTTGGACAAGGAGGTAAACTCAACCGCCACATCTTTGGCCCCATCAACCTGAAGGATCGAAGGCGGTGGATTGTCGTCGAAATAAATCTCGGCATAGGCCAAATCCGACAATAACCAAATTTCGTGCTTTTTGGCAAAAGCGACCAGTTCCTTATAGAAATCCAAATCGCAAGTCTGCGCTGTTGGATTGGACGGGAAATTCACCACAATCGCGGTTGGTTTGGGCACCGAATAATTCACCGCTTGATGAAGTGCTGCCATGTAAACTTCGGGGTTAAAGCGCCCCTCATGCAGCGTTTGAATGTGACGCAGCGTGCCGCCGGCAATCATAAACCCGTAAGGATGGATCGGATAGGACGGGTTTGGCACCAACATCACATCCCCCGGCGCTGTGATTGCCATCGCCAAATTCGCCAGCCCTTCTTTGGACCCCAAGGTTGCAATCACTTCGGTCTCTGGATCAAGACTGACCCCAAAACGCCGCTCATAATAACCGACCTGCGCGCGGCGCAGTCCCGGAATACCACGGGACGCAGAGTACCGATGGGTGCGTGGTTTTTTGACCGTCTCAACCAGCTTATCAACAATGTGGCTCGGCG